>JAAUUG010000061.1 GCA_012031195.1 Oscillatoriales cyanobacterium SM2_1_8 | reverse complement strand
CCCCGCCAACCGCCGCTGGGCGATCGCCTGCTCCAAATGTCCCAACAACCGGGCCGCGCTGGCCTCGTTGCCACAACGCCCCGTGCGCCGCCAATGCCTGCAATCCCGCCGGCAAAGGCGCCAACTGGGGCGGCCCCACTTCCAACCGTTGGGATTGCCGTCGTCCCTGGCGATCGACCCGCTGCACCCACCGGGGAGCCGGCCGCGCCGCCACCGAAATCAACGGCACCCCCGCGGGCAACGAAGCCTGGATCCGTTGCCGTTGCGCCCCATCGTCCGCCCACAAATCGGTTTTGGTCTGCACCGCCAACACCGGAATTTCCCGCCGCTGCAGCCAGTCCCCCAACCCCAGGCGATCGGGACGCTCCAAAACCAACAACACCAAATCGCTCGCCTCGGCGGCCGCCAGCGCCGTCGCCGGTACCGCCGTCACCCCCGGCGTATCCCATACCTGCCAACCGTGGACAATTCCCTGCGGGGCTGCTTGCAGGGTCGGCTCCGTCCGCCCACCCTCCCCCATCAAACCCTGAACCAAGGATGTTTTGCCGCTGGCCGGCGGGCCCACCACCGTCAACCGCAGGGGTTCTCCCTGGGACTTGCCCTGCGCCAACTCCTGCAATTGCCGCTCGGCAGCCGTGAGGTCGGTTGCCTGGGCCCACACCTGCAACCGGTCGGTGATCGGGCTGGCCACCGTTCCCTAAGCTTCGACCGTGGCCACCGGCAACGTCACCTCTTCGGGGGGCTTGCGCACCGGCACCTCCGCCCGCGGCCGCTCCGTCGCCGGCGGTTCGACCGTTTCCGCCGCCCGCGCCAACAACTCCGCCGTCGTGCGCATCGTCAGGTACCGCAAAATGTTTTCGTCAATGCGCATCACCTTTTCCATGGCTTCGACCGTCCCCGCCGGCGCCAGATAGTTCATCTGAATGTAAATGCCCTCCCGGTACTTGCCCAAGGAATAGGCCAACCGCCGCTTGCCTCGGTGCTGCACCGTGATCTCCTCGGCTTCCCGCTCCTGCAAAAATGCTTGGTACTTGCCGATGGCTTCGTCCAAAACCTGCTCGGCAAACTCCGGCTTCAAAATGTACATCGTCTCGTAAAGACGCTTGGGGATCGCAATGGCCATCTTCAACTCTCCTTATGGACAAAAATGGCTCGCAACCCAAGGCTGCGAGCAAGGCTTTGTCATTCTAACCAAAACCTCTCCCAAATTCGGTGCTTTACATTCATTTACAATCTGGTATGATGAAAAGGTGCTAGATTGAATTGCCCCAACCGTCCCAAACCATCGCGCGTTGCCAAAGCAGGTTTCCAGCGAGGTGTGCAACCGCAAGTTGTGCAAGTTTCTCTGGTCAAACTTCTCTGCTCAAACTTCTCTAAGCTTTCAAGCTCTAATTTCTCAGGATCTCGGTTTTTAGGCTTCAGGTTCTCAGGCTCCAGGTTTTTAGACCCTAAGCTTGACGTTAAGTTTTTAGGAATGGCGACCATCCAAAAATTTTCCTCGAAAACGCTTTAACGCTTTTCGGATGAACGGTTTGCGGAGATGGCTGTTTCAAAACTATCGTGTCAAAGCTAAGGTGTCCAAAATACGGACTGGAGTGATGGACTGGACTACGAACTGAATTATGAGCCGAAACGTGAGCCGAACTATGAGACGACAGAGACGACAGATGCCTGCCCAATCCCTGCGAGGACTGAGGATACGTAGAGAGGCGATTTCGGTCTGCCGCACCCAAACCGAATGCGGGATTCAGGGTCGTAGCCACCACCACCAATCACGGGATTGGGGCTACCTTGTCGAAACCTCTGCTTTGGCTTAGGGATGATGTTGGGAGCAAAATCAAGTTTAAGGATTGCATGACAGATTTTTCGGTGAATTCTTCGGCGAACTCTTCAGCCATGGATGTGACATCAAACGCGATGTCAAATGCAACTGCTGGCCCCTCTTTTGCCAGCTTGGGGTTGACGGAGAGCCGGGTGGAGTTGTTGGCGGGGTTGGGGTTTACCCACCCGACGGAGATTCAGGTACGCGCCATTCCGCACTTGTTGGCGGGGAAGGATGTGTTGGGGCTGGCCCAGACCGGTACGGGCAAGACGGCAGCGTTTGCGTTGCCTTTGTTGGAGCGTTTGCAGCCGGAGAAGGCTTGCATCCAGGCATTGATTTTGGCCCCGACGCGGGAACTGGCGTTGCAGGTGGCGCAGTCGATTCGTCAGTTTGCGGGCAAGACGGGGGTACGGGTGGCGACGGTGTATGGCGGTCAGAGCATCGATCGCCAAATCTCCCAGATTGAGCGGGGGGGCCCAAATTTTGGTGGGTACGCCGGGTCGCACCATTGACCTGTTGGAGCGGGGGGTGTTGTCGTTGAATACCCTGACTTGGTTTGTGTTGGACGAAGCCGATGAAATGTTGAACATGGGTTTTGTCCAAGACATTGAGCGGATTATGGAGGCGTTGCCGCCCGCTCGCCAAACCGCGTTGTTTTCGGCGACGATGCCGTCGGCGATCGCCCGGTTGGTGAAAAAGTACCTGAAAACGCCGGTGACGGTGGAAATTTCGACGGCGGGTTCGACCCCCAAGCGCATTCAGCAACAGGCTTACTTGGTGCCGAACCACGTCAGCAAGGAAGAGTCGTTGTTGTTGTTGTTGGAACTGGAATCGCCGACGTCCGCGATTGTGTTTGTGCGCACGAAGGACAACGCCAGCCGGGTGGCGGCGATGTTGCAGCAGGCGGGCTACAGTGTGGACGAATACCACGGTAACTTGACCCAGGTGCAGCGCGAGGCGTTGATTCGGAGGTTCCGCAATCAGCAGGTTAAGTTGTTGGTGGCGACGGACATTGCGGCCCGCGGTCTGGATGTGGATTCGGTGACCCACGTTTTCAACCTGGATTTGCCGGATGATTTGGAACGGTACGTTCACCGGATTGGACGGACGGGGCGAGCCGGTCGGGAGGGAACGGCCATTACGTTCATCACGACGCGGGAACGCTACAAGTTGCGGCATTTGGAGCAACACACCAAACAGGCGATGGAAACGTTGCCGTTGCCCAAGCTGGCTCAGATTCAGGCGCGGCGCATTGCTCGCTTTGAGGAACAGTTGCAGGCGGCGCTGAGCGGAGAGCGGTTGGCTTCGTTCTTGCCGTTGGTGGCGCGCTTGTCGGAAGATTACGATCCCCAGGCGATCGCGGCGGCGGCGATGCAGTTGTCGTTCTATGCGAATCGCTCCGAGGCGGCGGAACAAACGGTGATGGACATTTTGTCCCGTCAAGCTGAATCTCGTCCCCAAAACCGGGAGCGGCGGGATGGTGACGGATCGCCGGCCCCCCCGGCCGCGGATGGCGGGCGATCGGCCTGCTACGGATGGGCGTGGGGATGGGCGCCGACCGGTTTCTTCGTATCGCAACGATAACTAGCGGCAACTGGCGGCCAAGCCGGTAGTTGGGTTGGTTTTTGGTGAATCCCTCTCCCGTTTGGGGGGGGGATTTGCGGTGGATGACCAAGAATGTTCGCCCAATTGGGGGTAAGGCCAGCGGTGATGCCAAAGAACCTTCAGGGGATGCCAAAGCTGGATGCTTGGTCGCAACGCTCTTTGCGTTCTTGCTTCGTGGTGGCTCTGTTGTTTTGGGTGAGCATGTCTGCGCAGTTGCCGACCTTGCCCCTGTATGCGCGATCGCTGGGGGGGGACGATCGCCAAGTGGGTCTGGTGATGGGGGCGTTCGCGGTGGGGTTGATGTTGTCGCGGGGCCGGTGGGCCGGCTGTCCGATCGGCGGGGGCGGCGGCTGGCGATGCAGGTGGGGTTGGGGGCGGCGTGCTTGATGCCGTTGGCCTATGCCTCGACCGACTCGCTGTGGTGGTTGGGGCCTTTCGGATATTTCACGGCATTAGCATTGCGGCGTTTGCCACAAGTTACAGCGCTTTGGCGGCGGATTTGGCACCGGTGGCCGTGCGGGGCGAGGTATTGGGGTACATGAGTTTGGCGCAACCGTTGGGGCTTTCCTTGGGGCCGGCGGCGGGGGATTGGCTCCGGCAGGATTTGGGGTATCGGTGGCTATTTGGGGCGGCGGCGTTGGCGGCCTTTTTGGGCGGAGTGGTCAGTTTGGCGGTGCGAGAACCGACACGGCCGGCGGTGGACTCCCAGATGGCAGAGGTTCCCTTTTGGCAAATTTTGGCTTCGCCCCGGGTGCGTTTGCCTTTTTTTGTTGCTGCTGGAGGTGGGGTTGGTGTTTGGCACCCTCAGTACGTTTTTGCCGTTGCGGGTCGTGGCGGCGGCGGTCGATTTTTCGCCGGGGTGGTTTTATACGGCGGCGGCCATCTCCAGTTTTACGGTGCGGCTGAGCATTGCCAAATGGAGCGATCGCCTGGGGCGGGGCGTGTTTGTAACCGTTGCCCTGTGCTTCTATGTGTTGGCGATGTTGGGACTGTCCCAGGCGGCTCAATCTTGGCACTTTTGGTTGTGCGGATTTACCGAGGGCATTGCCGGCGGCATTTTTATTCCGGCTACGATTGTGATTTTGGCCGATCGCACCCAACCCAACGAACGGGCGACGGTGATTGGCTGGGCTTGGATGGGGTTTGATCTGGGCATTGCCCTGGCGGGGCCCTTGGCGGGCAGTTTGGCCCAAACGATCGGATTGCCAAGGGTGTTTTTGGCGGCGGCGGGGTTGGCGGCGATCGCCCTGATCTCGTTTTTGACCCTCAGTACGGCGACGGTGCGATCGTCGGTACGGTTTGCGTTGGGTCAGGGGCAGGATTCCTACGCCCTCTAGGTTGGGGAGAATTTTGGGTGAGGGCCGGCACAATGCGCGCGCTGGCCAGCTTGGCGCCAAAAGTGAAAAGGGGTGTTTGGGGGCTGCTCGCCCCAGCGAGGGGGTTTATAGTCATTTCAAATGCATTTGAGACAATCTTACCCTCACCCCCAGCCCCTCTCCCTCCTTCGACAGGCTCAGGAACCGGGGAGAGGGGAGCAAAAGCAGTCAAAACAACTATAATCGTGTCACCCTTAATTAAGTTGACTATAACTTCAAGGGCTGCCGTGGGCACCGGCGGGCGGTTGAAAAATTTCCCAGCGGTGGCCGTCGGGATCGGTGAACCAAAAGGCGATCGCCCCCCACGGCTGGGGTTGGGGAGGATCCAGGATTTTGCGATCGCCGCCAACCGTTTATAGCTCCTGTGAATATCAGGGGTGCGGAGGGAAAACACCACGCCGCCGCCACCGCTTTCGGGCCAACCCAACCGTTTTTGCCATTGGCGATCGTACAACCCCAACTTCAGCCCCTCTCGAAAACCCACGGTGCCCCCCTCCCGAATGGGCTTGGGAAACGCAAACCCCAAGGCTTGGGCGTAAAAATCCCGAGACATCGCCACATCGGCTACAAACAGCGACAGGCCATCCCAGGTTTCGCTCATGGCCGGGGCAAGGCGCAGGTTTGACGGGCCCGATCCCAGGCCGGTTCCTGCCAAGCAAAGGCAAAATGGCTGACCGATTGGATTTGGGGAAACCGTTGGGCGATCGCCGCCATCTGGTCTTCGAGGGAGGGGCGGCCGTCGAAGGCTTGCCCCCATTGCCCGGTCAACACGGCGCCACTTCAACCCCATCGGCTTCGGCCATCACCCGCGCCACCTCATCCACAATGCAATCGGCGGTACCGCAGCGGCCATAGCTCATCGGGTGCCACTGCCATTTCCGGGAAAACTGGGGCCAAGGCTGCAAACGCGAATCAAACCCCTGGCCGATCGCCCGATTCCCCCCTGGGAAAAACACCGCCCCTACCGGCAACCCTGCCTGTTCCACCGGCCCCCCAACCGTCGCCAAAAAATCCACGATCGCCGTTTGGGCAAACCCTACGGCCTGTTGCCACAACCGCTCTTGCCAGAGGGCTCGCTGGCGGGTCAACTCGGCCGCCGAGGGGCGGGGGGGCACAGGATTGGCTTTGGGGCGGGGGGCGCTCTCCGCCGCGGGACTGGGGGGCACCGAGACGGGCCACCTCGTTGGCGGTCACAAACCCCTGGGTCAAAAACCGCTCCCGCAATTCCTGTTGGGGTGGGGGCACCGCCGTCAGAAAGGCTTGGCGGGCGGTTTCCCCATAAATCCACAAATCCCGCACAGTGGTGGCGATGGAGGCTCCCCCTGTCTGCCGGACGTAGCGAATGTAGTCCAACAACACCCCGTCCGGTTGGCGCTGCAACGTCGCGGCGATCGCCAGCCGTAAATCTTCCTGGATTTGGGGATGGGTGGGATCGGCAAAGGCCTGCACTTCGCCGGTGGGAGAATTGGGATCGGGCAGCAAGTCCAAAGAGGTTTTCCCGTGGCCGTTGCGGGCAAGCACGGCTTCCCGATCGGGCCGCACGCCGTAGGCATACCCCACATTGAGGGCGTGCTTCCAAGCGTACACCTGCATCCCCCGGGCTCGCCCGGCGGCGATCGCCTCGGCCATTAAATCCTGCTTTGCTTGCCCTGGCCGGTTGGCCACCGATTGCCAAGGGGTATTGTTTTCGGCCGCGGGCAACAGAATCCGCCCGTCGTAGAGGGTTTCTAGGTAGACCCGGTTGTACCCCCGCATCTGCATCCGGTCGAAAATCTCGGGCAGATGGGGGCCGTCGCAGGCGTGGAGCCGCAACCATACCGCCTGCACCGGAAACGCACTCTGGGCCCGACACGCCCGCAAGGACTGCCCCCACCGCTGCAAGGTTGCCAGATAGTCCGCCGGTTTTGCCCGCAAAGATTGCAGGTGTTCGCCCCACCCAGCCGGGGCTTGGCAAAACTGGGCCGGCGACAACGCAAGGTCGAGGGCTGCGGCCGGGGCGACCATCCCCAATGCCGCCCACCCCAGGCTGGTTTTCAGGCCCCCCCAGAGGAACCGTAGGATTGTTGTGTCAGAAGTTTTAAACATTTGTGGCCAAAACCGACCTTTTTCCAGGATAGGGCAACAATACACAAAGGAAAAATATGACCTCCTCCATGGCTCGGTTGCCCTCCGAAAACCTCGATTTCTCCGTTCCGCTGCCCCGTCGCGATCGCCCCCGCGTTCTTTGGATTGAAGATACGGAATCCAACCGCACGGTGGTTGCCATGGCCCTGGAGCTCAACGGCTACGAGGCGATCGCCATGACCCACGGCCAAGAGGCGATCGCCTGGGCCCAAACCCATCGCCCGGATTTGGTGCTGTTGGACATTCAGATGCCGGGCATCAGCGGCTACGAAGTGGCCCGCACGTTGCGGCAAACCCCCCATCTCCAAACGGCTCCGATTGTGGCCCTGACGGCCCTGTGTTTGGACGAGGAACGGGACGCAATTTTGGCGGCCGGCTGCGATCGCTACCTCCTCAAACCCGTGACCATCCAAGAACTGTTGGATGCCCTCGAAGACTTTTTGCCCCGACCCGCGGCCGCCGAAAGTTGATCGGGCTATCCCAGAGAGGAAAGGCAATGACCGAAAACCCTCCCCAACGCCTCCGGTCGAACGCGGGTTGGGCCGGGGTTTATAGTTGTTTTGCATAGCGACAAGACAAAACAAGTCGGGTCGCAGGGGCGAAGCCCCCGTATTGGCTCTATTAGACTTTCGTTGGACAGGAAAAAACCGTGTCAGTTTTAATTAAAATGACTATACAATGAAGCAACGTTTGGGAACCAAGCCATGATTGTGGTGATGAAATCCGGCACCGCCGAAGCCGAAATTGCCCGGGTGTGCGCCGAGTTGGAAAGCTGGGGCCTCGCTCCGGAAAAAATTGTCGGTCAACACAAGGTGGTGGTGGGTTTGGTGGGGGATACCGCCGCCCTGGAGCCAACCCGCATCGAAGAACTCAGCGAGGCGATCGAAACGGTGCTGCGGGTAGAAGCCCCTTTCAAGCGGGCCAGCCGGGCCTACCGCAACCATGAGTTCAGCAGCGTGCGGGTGCCGACCCCCAACGGCGAGGTTTGGTTTGGGGCCAACCATTCCTTGGTGGTGATTGCCGGCCCCTGCTCGGTGGAAAACGAAACCATGATCGTCGAAACCGCCCAAAAAGCCAAAGCCGCCGGCGCCCAACTGTTGCGAGGGGGGGCCTACAAACCCCGTACCTCCCCCTATGCGTTTCAGGGCCACGGCGAAAGTGCCCTGGAGTTGTTGGCGGCGGCCCGAACGGCCTCCGGCTTGGGGATCGTGACGGAGGTGATGGACACCCGCGACATCGAAAAAATTGGCGAAGTGGCCGATGTGTTGCAGGTGGGGGCCCGCAACATGCAAAATTTTTCTTTGCTAAAAGAAGTGGGAAGACAACCCAAGCCGGTGCTGTTGAAACGGGGCATGGCCGCCACGATCGAAGATTGGCTGATGGCCGCCGAGTACATTTTGGCAGCCGGCAACCCCAACGTGATCCTGTGCGAGCGGGGCATCCGGACGTTCGATCGCCAGTACACCCGCAACACCCTGGATTTGGCGGCGGTGCCGGTGGTGCGCAAGTTGTCGCACTTGCCGATTGTGGTCGATCCCAGCCACGGTACTGGGTGGTCGGAGTTTGTGCCGGCGATGACCCTCGCGGCGATCGCCGCCGGTGTGGACGGGCTGATGATTGAGGTGCATCCCAACCCGAAAAAGGCGCTTTCGGACGGCCCCCAATCCCTGAATTTTGAACAGTTTGCCCAGTTGATGCCCCAAGTGGCGGCGTTGGCTCAGTCCGTCGGCAAATGACTCCTCTGAAAATCCGCTACGGGCGCTTGGTCTTGGTAGGTGGTTTAGCCCGGCGAGCGCTCAGAAGATAAGAAACCTGATAAACATAGGCGGTCGTGACGTAAAACACCGATGCTACGATCTGTCCCCTCACTTCTTCCGTAACTTCTTTCTGGAGAAAAGACGTAAAGGGAAGCAAAGCCAACCCCGTCAGCACCAAGGAAACCATGCTGCCCAAACCCAACGAACGCGCTTCACGCAGGCTGTTGGGAGCCGGTAGGTTGGCCGACCAACCGGCCGGTTTTTTTCCAAACAGGAAATCATGAATGTAAGCAAAAGCAACAAAAGCGCTGAAGAGGGCGATGAGCACAGCCAACACCGCTATCCATGGGTTGGACAACACCCAGGCTAAAATTGCACCGTAGAACCCAAGCACCCAGACAAGCGCAGCCACTGGTATGAGCCAAACAGATGCCAATGTAGCCCGCAGCCAACTCCTGGGGTAAGGTATCCAAATCGGCCATTCCATAAGGTCGCCAGCTTTTCGTAAAGAAATCCAAGGCTATGGAGTCAACTCATCGGACTTAAACCGCTGCGGGCTTGAGTTCCATGGGGTTCGGGAATGGGGGTTCGTCGGAAAGAACTACTTAAAAACTTTAAGTTAAGGTCTTCCAGTTTTCCTTCCCGTGGTGCTTGGGGGCTACATCTGTGATTTTATTACACGATATAAGGACAAACGTGTCAAGCCTTCCTTGATTGCCAAAGATATAGTCAATTTAATTAAAAATGGCGCGACTACGATTGTTTTGATTGCCTTTACTCCCCTCTTCCAGGGAGGAAGAGGGGTTAGGGATGAGGGCAAGACTGTCGCAAACATATTTGAAATGACTATAAAACTGACACGGTTTTTTCCTGCCCAACGAAAGTCTAATAGAACCAATACGGGGGCTTCGCCCCTGCGACCCGAGTTGTTTTGTCTCGTCGCTATGCAAAACAGTCATATCCAAGAAAATTTCACAGAAGGGGATTCGACGATGGAGATTTTGCTATAGCTGTAAACAACTTGGTTAGGACGGAGTGCAGGGGGGGAACCCCTGGCTGGGGGGCGCAGCCCCCAAACCCCCCTCTCACTGTTCATGTCTTAACTTGCCAGAATATAGCTATAAAAGTCTTGCCCATGCTCGGTTTCTGATTTTCCCTCATCCCCTAGCCCCTTCTCCCAAGCAGGGCGAAGGGGAACCAGAGGGGTTTTGACTCCCTCTCCCGCCTTCGGCAGGCTCAGACAGAGGAGCGGGTTCTTCCCATCAAATTCACGTCTTGGTGGGCAATCCCCTCAGCTCATGGCCAACATGCGTTCCAGGGGACGCCACGCCGCCAAACGCAACGGTTCCGACAAAACAATTTCCGGCTGGCGATCGCGCAGGGCCAAATAAACTTTTTCCAGGGTATTGAGGCGCATGTAGGGACACTCGTTGCAGGCGCAGTGGTTGGTGGGCGGCGCCGGAATCAACCGTTTGTCGGGAGCGGCTTTCTGCATTTGGTGCAAAATGCCGGCCTCGGTCACCACAATGTAGGCCGGGCGATCGCCGGTCTCCACGTAGGACAGGAGCGCTTTGGTGGAACCAATAAAATCGGCATGGCGCAACACGGTTTCTTCGCATTCTGGGTGAGCGATCACCGCCGCCTCCGGGTGGTTGACCTTCAACTGCACAATTTTCTTTTCGGAAAAGGTCTCGTGCACCAAGCAACTGCCGGGCCACAGCACCATGTCTCGCCCCGTCTGGGCCATCACGTACCGCCCCAAGTTGCGATCCGGGGCAAACAAAATCGGGCGATCGGCCGGCACTTGGGCCACAATCCGGGCGGCGTTGGCGCTGGTGCAGATGATGTCGCTCATGGCTTTGACTTCCGCCGAGCAGTTTATGTAGGAAATCACCAAATGTTCTGGATAACGGGCCTTGAAAGCGGCGAATTCGGCCGGGGGACAGGTATCAGCTAAAGAACAGCCAGCGGCCAAATCCGGCAACAACACGGTACGGCTGGGGTTCAAAATTTTCGCCGTTTCCGCCATGAAATGCACCCCGGCAAACAAAATCACATCGGCTTGGGTGGCCGCCGCTTGCCGCGACAACGCCAGCGAGTCGCCAATAAAATCGGCAATGTCTTGGATCGATGGGTCTTGGTAGTAATGGGCCAAAATCACCGCGTTCAATTCTTGCTTGAGGGCGGCGATCGCCCCCGGCAGGTTTTGAGGCAAAGCCGGTTGCAGGGCTGTGGCTTGGGCAAACATGATCGGAAATTGTAAGGGGTACAATAAGTTTAACTTGCTTTATATTAAAAGCAACCAAAATTCAGAGACAAAATTTGGCGAACAAGAGGGTAGACCCCCTGACGGGCGATCCGGTGGGTGCAGGTTGGCGCGTCGGGTTGGGTGCGGTCAATCCTGGGGTAGATGGGGGCGCAATTTGTGGAGATTTTGGAAATTAACGGCGTAGCTGCCATCGGGCTGGCGCTCGATCACATCCACAAAGCTCATGTCCCACAAAATGTTGGTGCTGTAGTAGCGGTGGGTGATGTAGGCCGTTTGCGCGGTGTAGGCATCTACCCCCCCAGCCACTACCACAATTTCCACCTGCCGCTCGTCCAAAAGGGTTTCGGTGGCTTGCCAGAGGGGGCTATCGGGGGCGATGGGATGGCGTACTTCCCAAGCATGATCGAAAAACCAGCAGCGATCGTTGTCCAGGGACAAGACATATTCCCGACGGTGCAGGCTGCCATCGGGATCGGTTTCGGTTTGCCGCAGCACCGCCCCAAATTCGGCCTGCAACAAATAACTGTCCCGCTCGTTGGCCACCCGAAACACCAAAACCGGGCGATCGCCTTCTTGGCAAATCACGGCCAACTTGCTGAATACGGCTTGGGTGCGGGGTCGTGCCAACCGGGCAAACGTGAGGCCGGTGGCGGCGGCATTGGCCAAAATTGCCACCAGGGATTCCACCGTCACCACAGCGTTGACATAGTCGCTGGCGGGGGCCAAAGCCCCATAGCCGATGGTGCCAAAGGTTTGGACGCTGAAGAAAAAAGCATCGGCAAAGCGCCCCGGCTGAGCGTTGGTGATGCCCCCCAATGCCGGCCAGTACAGCAGGGCAAACAGGGCGTTGAGGGCCAGGTACACCGCCGCCAAAGACATCAAAAAGGCAGACCAAGTTTGGGTCAACAGACCGTGATAGAGATCGTTCCAGCGCCAAGAGCGCACCCCCACCCGCGCCACCCGCACCACTGCCTCTTGGAAGGGGTCGCGACGAATTTTCTTTTGCCAGCGCCGACGCAACACCACCTACCTCCTTTGGATCCTGGGCATCCCATTTTCCCCCAACCCCTGCTCGGCAAAAGGGAAAAGAAGGTGGTTTGGCTCCCTCTCCCAGGAAGGGAGAGGGGAGCAAAGGCAATCAAAACAATCGCAGTCGTTCCATTCTTAACTAAATTGACTATATCTATACT
>JAAUUG010000060.1 GCA_012031195.1 Oscillatoriales cyanobacterium SM2_1_8 | reverse complement strand
AAACCGCTTAGCCGGGGGTTCCCGCCATTCAACAAAAACGACCCCATCGACGCCGCCAACCCAAAGCAATGGTGCTCACCGGCGCTTTGATGTGCTGCATTGTGTCAAAAATGGCCAGCCCTGCCGTTACCGACCCCCCGGCGAATTGATGTAAAAATAAAATGTCTTTGGTTTGATCCTCAGAATCCATGTACAACATGCGGGCGATCGCCGAATTGGCCAAACCATCCGTCACTTCACCGCTCAAAAAAATAATCCGCTCCAGGGACAACCGCTCGTAGATGTTGATCCACTGGGTCATGGAATCGCCCGGATAGCGATAGGGCACACGGGGAACACCAATTGGCATGGCAAATCTCAGAAATGAGGGGACAAAAAACAAAAGAACTGCGAGCAAAAATTTAGAGAACCGCAGCGGGCAAAGGCCGCGGCAAGTCTTTGGGACTCTCCAACACGCGATCAATGATGCCGTACTCTTTGGCTTGGTCCGGCGTCATGTAAAACATTCGTTCCATATCCGTCGCCAGCTTCTCGGTGGTCTGCCCCGTATGCTTGGCAAAAATGTTCAGCACCGCTTCTTTGTTGGCCAACACTTCCCGCGCCTGAATCTGAATGTCGGTGGCCTGACCCCGGGCCTGGCGGCGGGGTTGATGTAAAATGATGGTGCTGTTGGGCAAGCTGGCCCGATGCCCTTTGGTGCCGGCCGCCAAAATCATGGCCGCTGTCCCCATCGCCTGACCGATGCAAATGGTGTGTACCGGCGGTTTGATGTATTGCAGGGTATCGCAAATGGCAAACGCTTCGGTTTCATAGCCGATCGCCTCGCCGGTATACCAAGAAGTGCCGGTAGAATTGATGTAGATGAAAATCGGCTTTTCCGGGTCATCGTATTGCAGGTACAGCAACTGGGCCACCAGCAATTCCGTGACATCTACCCCCAACTGACTTTTGTATTCATCGGGCGATACCAGCGGCAACCCAAAATAAATGATTCGCTCTTTGAGAAGCAGAGAAGGCAAGTCAGGGGGCGGCGTGCGGTAATAGGCATCGCCATAGTACCCAGCTTGCACCGCGCGAGGATTGGAGCGCATAAACCGCCAAGGCAACAGCATGATGTTAGCTTACCATAGGGGATACGGGCGGCTATCCGTACTTCCTGCTATCCTAGGGCTTGGAAAAGTTCCTTTGCTGTGGTTGGATCATGATGGAAACTGGGTCTCAGGGTTCTCCTGAGCAGCCATTTTACTATCCCCAGTGTCCGTTGATGGCGGATGCGACGGTGGGCGATGGCAGTCCAGAACACCACAGAAGTTGGTGGGAAAACAACGCGAACATGGGGGAACCCCCGGGTCAAGACCTCAAAGCAAATCCCAGGGAAAACCTTCAAGCAAACCCTCAAGAAAACCCCCAAGAAAATCCAGGGGGCGGCATTGGCGAGGCTTTGGCCCAGCAACTGGCTTCCAGTTTGGAGGGGGCGCGGCACGACGGGGCGGACAAAAGCATTTTGCTGGTGGATGACAACCTCAGCAACCTCAAACTGCTTTCCAATGTGTTGGAGGCGAGGGGGTATACCCTGCGGGCGGCCAACAACGGCACCATGGCCCTGATGTCGGCGCAAACGGTACCGCCGGATCTGATTTTGCTGGACATCAACATGCCGGATTTGGATGGGTATGAGGTATGCCGTCGCCTCAAGCTCATTCCTGAGTTGTCGGACATTCCGGTGATATTCATCAGCACCCACGATGATGTGCGGGACAAGGTGCGGGCGTTTGAGGTGGGGGGGGTGGACTACATCACCAAGCCGTTTCGCTTTGAGGAGGTTTTGGCCCGGGTGGAGACCCACATTACCCTTTGCCGGCTGCGGAAACAGTTGGTGGCTCAGAACGAGGCCCTGCAAAAAGAAATTGGCGATCGCCAGCGGATGGAGTTGGAGTTGCACGCGGCCAACGAGGAGTTGCTGCGGCTCAGCCGTTTGGATGGGCTGACCCAAATTGCCAACCGGTTGTACTTGAATGAGTACATGGCCCAAGAGTGGTCTCGGGCGCGGCGGGAGAAATATCCTCTTTCGATTCTGATGTGCGATATCGATCGCTTCAAGCAGTACAACGATAGCTATGGGCACTTGCAGGGGGATGAATGCCTACGGCTGGTGGCACGGGCGTTGGCGCAGGCGGTGCGTCGGCCGACGGATTTGGTGGCGCGCTACGGTGGGGAAGAGTTTGCCGTGATTTTGCCCAATACCCTCCCGGAAGGGGTGCAGGAGGTCGCGGCGCGCATTCGCAATCGGGTCAAGGCATTGGCCATTCCCCACGAAACCTCCGACATTCAGCCCGTGGTTACGGTGAGTTTGGGGGGAGCCAGCGCCATCCCCAAGTTGGCGATCGCCCGGATGCCCTCCTCGATGCGGCCGATCGCGCGCTCTACGCGGCCAAGACCAGCGGCCGCAACTGCATGGTGTTTCATGACCTCTAGGGGCGGTTTGGGCTTGTCCCCAGGTTCAAATTTGATGCTTGGCCAACCACTGGGCGATCGCCGCGTTCACGGTGACGGGGTCTTCGTCGTGGGGACAGTGGCCCAATCCCGGCAACAACTGCAATTCGGTACCGGTGGCCGCGGACAACCGCCGACCTTCCCCCACCGGAATCAGCGATCGCGGGTGCCCCACAACATCAAGGTGGGTCGTTGGGAACTCAGGGTTTGCAACAGGGCGGTGGCATCGGTGGCATCGCGGGCCTGACCCCGGCACAGGTAGGCCAAGGTGCGGGCTGCGCGGCGCTCTCGGGCCGGCTTCGCAATCAATTCCACCAATTCGGCATCGACGGCGATCGCCGCTTTGTCTCCGTACACCGTACCCAACAAGACGCGGCGAATGGTGGCCGGTTGCCGCAGCAAAGCCAGAAGGGGGGCCGCCAACAGGGCCCCCACTTCCCCTTCAAGCACCTGTTGCCACGGTTGCAGCCAAGACGGTATGCCCTGGCGCAAACGACCCACATCCGGGATCGACAGGGCCACCCAACCGCACGCCCCTTCGGGATCGGGGGCGATCGCCCGCAGGCTGGCCAAGGAGCCCACGGAATTGCCCACCCAGACCGCCGGTTGCCCCACCACCTCGCGGGCAAACCCTTGCAATTGCGCTGCCCACAGGGCCGTGTTCAGCCCCAGGGGCGGTTTTTCGGTGGCGCCAAACCCCAGCAAATCCACAACATAGGTACGGCGTTGTTGGGCAAAAAATGGCCAGTTGTGCCGCCAATGCCCGCCGTTGACCCCAAATCCATGGACAAACACCAGCGGCGGTGAACCCGAACCCGCAAAACCGTAACGGATGCTCCAGCCCCGCCATCGCCAATCCCGGAGCCGCACTACGAAGCCAGCCTTTGGTACCGGGGCAAGGCTTCCGGCCATGCCGTCAGGGGCACCCCCTGTTGCGCCAGCCGTTGCCAGAGTTGAGCCCAAGCCGTCGATTCTCCCCAAAACACAGGCTGGGTACTGAACCCCCGCTGAAACAAATCCCGCAGCACCCGCTCAAAGGGACGGCCAGCCCGATTCAACGGCAAAGTTTCCGTTTCCGGCAAATTGAATTTTGCCGCGCCAACTTCCGCAGTTCCTGCAACGCATCTTCCGCCGGGCCAAGGGCATCCACCAACTTGTTGGTCAAAGACTGCCGGCCGGTGTAGGTGCGACCATCCGCCAACTTGCGCACCGCTTCCACATCCAGACCGCGCCCCTTGGCCACATCGCTTACAAACTGCTGGTACATGTCCTGAATTTCCGCCTGCACAATCCGCCGTTCGTCTTCGGTTTCTTTGCGGAACGGTGAACCCGTATCCTTGTAGGGGCCGGTTTTGTAGGTCTGATCGCTCACCCCCAGCCGCTCCAGCAGACCGGTGAGGTTCAAACCGCTGCCAATCACACCAATGCTCCCCAATACCGAGCCCGGATTGGCATAAATTTTGTCGGCGGCACTGGCCACGTAATAGCCGCCACTGGCCGCCACGTCCATCACCGTTACCACCACCGGCTTTTGCGCCCGCAGCCGTCGCACCGCATCGTACAGCTCGGCACTCAACCCCACGGTGCCCCCCGGCGAATTGATGGCCAACAACACGCCCTTGATGTCGCTCTGCTCCTCTTGCGCCAGCTCCAACAGGCGATCGCGTACCGTGAGCGGGCCCTGCAAAGCCTCGTAGGTCGGGAAAATGGGCCCGTCCAAAACCACCAGCTCCAGGCTTGCGGTACCGCTGTGCATCGCAAATGTGCTGCTCAATTCCAAGCTTTCTTGTTGCCGGCGCACGCCAAAAATAACGGCCACCAAAGACAGCACAATCAACAACAGGGCGATCGCACGGTTCAGGGACATAGGTGGGGGCCGTCCTCAAAAATAGGTGTACGGGTTTTCGGAGCCATCTCGGCCAAAGCGGTCGGGAGTGTTTTCAGCATACCCCAGGGAGGACTTCTCCGGCGGCGCGAGCCACCGCAACGGCAACCCGCCCCTGGGGGCCGCGGCCATTTTCCCGTAAGATGGGGGCAACCGTGGAGGAGCATCGGGCGGGCATGAACGTTTGTGTAATTGGCACCGGCTATGTGGGGTTGGTGACCGGGGCCTGTTTGGCACGTTTGGGGCATCGGGTGTTGTGCATCGACAACAACGAAGCCAAGGTGGCGTTGCTGCAACAGGGGCAATCGCCCATTCATGAACCGGGCTTGCCGGAAATTCTGCAGGAGGCGATCGCCGCCGGCACCCTTGTGTTCAGCACCGATTTGGCGGCGGGCATCGATCACGGCGAGGTCATTTTTGTGGCGGTGGGCACCCCTTCGCTGCCGGATGGCCAAACCGATATGCGCTACCTGCACGCCGTGGCGGCGGGCATTGGCACCCACATCGACCACCGCTACCGGGTGATTGTGAACAAGTCTACGGTGCCCATTGGTTCGGGGGATTGGGTCAAAACCGTGGCGATCGACGCCCTCAAGGCCAGCGGCAATCCCCACACCCCCAATTTTGATGTGGTGAGCAATCCGGAGTTTTTGCGGGAAGGCTCGGCGGTTTACGACACCTTCAACCCCGATCGCATTGTGTTGGGGGGGAACAGCGAACGGGCTTTGGGGGTGATGCAAGAGCTCTACCGAGACATTGTGCATCGCAAATATGCCGCCGATCCCACGTTGCCGCCGGTGCCGGTGGTGGTGACCGACCTCAATTCGGCCGAAACCATCAAATACGCGGCCAATGCGTTTTTGGCCACCAAAATTAGCTTTATCAACGAAATCGCCAACATTTGCGATCGGGTGGGGGCAGATGTGCGGGAAGTGGCCCACGGCATCGGTTTGGATTCCCGGATTGGGAACAAGTTTTTGCGGGCGGGCATTGGCTGGGGCGGTTCCTGCTTTGGCAAAGACGTTTCGGCGCTGATTCGCACCGCCACCGATTACGGCTACCGTGCGGAATTGTTGGAAGCCTGCGTCCATGTCAATCAAAATCAGCGGTTGGTGGCGATCGAAAAATTGCAACAGGTTTTGAAAATTCTGAAAGGCAAAACCATTGGGTTGTTGGGGCTCACGTTCAAGCCCGATACCGACGATATGCGGGATGCGCCGTCGTTGACCCTCATTGAACGCCTGACGGAATTGGGCGCCAAGGTTAAAGCCTACGATCCGATTGTGTCGCAGTCGGGGATGCGGGACGGATTTACCAATGTGGTGGTGGAAACCGATGCCGAGCGGTTGGCCGACGGTTGCGATGCCCTGGTCTTGGTCACCGAGTGGGCTCAATTTCGCACCCTCAATTACCCACAGATGGCCCCGTTGATGAACCAACCCATTTTGATCGACGGGCGCAATTTTCTGGATCGATCGCTCTTGGAAAATGCCGGATTCAAATACGTTGGGGTGGGTTGTTGATTTGGCGGCGACAGAACCGAAATTGTCTGATAGAGTAACCCCGTCTTGCACCGGGAAAGCCCATGAAAGCCGTCGCGTTGACCTTGCTGACCCTAGCGTGGGGCGGAAGTGCTCTGGCCGAAAACCCCCAACACCTCCGGCGGTTGGCTACCACCAATCAATGTTCCCAATGCGATTTGCGGGGAGTTGGTCTGGTATTTGCCCAAATGGAACGGCTTAATGTGGCCGGTGCCAACCTTCAAGATGCCAATTTGGGGCGCGGCAAGTTTGCCGGTGGGGTGTTCCGGCAAGCCAACCTGCAACGGGTTTCGTTTTTTGGCAGCGATTTGACCGGGGCCGATTTCACCAACGCCGATTTGCGCGGGGCGGATCTGGCGGATGCCAACTTGGCTGGGGCCAACCTGACCGGCGCCAATTTGACCGGGGCCAACCTCAACCGGGCCTACCTGGAAGGGGCGATCGTGCACAACGCCGTGTTTGAGGGAGCCTACCTGCGGGATGCCGCCGGCCTGCCGCCCCAGGTGGTGCAAGCCAAAGATTACTACGCATGGGGTTTGGAAGAGGCCCAACGGGGTCGCCACGATCGCGCGATCGCCTATTTGGACGCCACATTGCAGTTGGATGAAACCTTGACCGATGCCCGCATGGCCCGCGCCGTCACCCGCAGCCGCATCGGCGACATGGCCGGGGCGATCGAAGATGCCAAGCAAGCCGAAGCCGAATTTACCAAAGCCGGCGCATCTGAAAAAGCCAAGGTTGCCAAAGAATTTCACCAAGGGCTGGCCCAGACCAACAAGCCCCCAGGCTTCTGGGACAACTTCCTAAATTCCGTCGCCCCGATGCTGTTTCAATTCTTTTTGCGTTAACGCGAGATCCATCACCAAAATTCCTCTTTTCCCTCATTCCCCTCCTTTCGCGGGGCATGGGTAGTGTTCCTTATTCCCCTCCTGTGGAGGGGCAGGGGTGGTGATCCTTTAGCGGCGCAGGGGTGAGATAGTCAATTCAATTAAGAATAAAACGTCTGCGATTGTTTTGATTGCCTTTACTTCCCTTTCCCTCGCTGGAAGAGGGGTTGGGGGTGAGGGCAAGATTGTCGCAAACACATTTGAAATGACTATACTCCTTTAGAGGAGTATGGGTGGTCTTCTTTATTCCCCTCCTGTGGAGGGGTAGGGGTGGTGATCCTTTAGAGGGGTAGGGGAGAACTCCCCAGAAGGGAGGTGGTACCCGCTGGCGGATGGGAACCCTTCTCCGGTGGGCTTCGACTGCGCTCAGCCCACCTTGCAGCCCGCCTTTCAAGCCACCATCAGGAACCGGGGAGAGGAAGCAAAAGCACTTTTGGTTCCCCTTCGCAGAGCAAAAACATCAACGGGTTAGCCCTTTCCGCAGAAGGGTCAGAGGATAGACATCCTCCAGTTCACCATAAAAAAGCCGCCCCGAAGGGCGGCTCCAGCTTCAACGCATTCTTAGAAAGGCCTGAAGCTTTCAACAGGTTGTTACCTAGCCAACCTGGAAGTTGGTAACAGCAGCCGGAGCAATCAAGCCCGAGCTCAAGCGCACCAAGGTATCTGCCGAAGGAGCACCCGTGGTGAAGCCCGCTGTGCCGTCTGCGATACCCACAAACACCGAGTTGACACCACCAAAGGAAGCTTCAACATAGAAGTGTTGGTTGATCACAGCACCACCGAAGAAGCCATCAATTTGCGTGTAGAGATCATTCAAGTCAACCGCAACGATCGGACCGATCACACCACCGAAGGTCGAACCAGCCGGCACCCGGACGCGATCGCCATCGTTCGCATTGAAGTCCGTGATGGTGTCAACGTTGTTCACCCCAGCGTTGTTGGCTGCCAACGTGAGGTATACAAACGTGTCAGCACCCGCGCCACCGGTCAAGGTGTCAGCACCAATGCCACCGCTCAGGCTGTCGCTGCCATCACCACCATTCAACTGATCATTGCCATCCCCACCAGTCAAGGAATCTGCCACAGCCGTACCGCTGAAGACCACCGCCGCGTTGCCCGAGAAGGTAACGTTGACCCCTTGCACCGTGTTCACCACAATCGGAGCCAATTGACCCGGAATGGTGACTGCTGCAGCGGTATTCACCTCAATCCGTTGGATGTTGGTGAAGTGTTGCGCCAGCGTGTACACACCGCCGCCCGTCAACACCACCGTGTTTTGCGACCCAGCGCCACCTTCTTCGATCACAACATCGAGCGGGTTGTCTACGATGTACACGTCGTTGCCCGACAGGCCGATCAGAGTGTCGTTGCCCGTGCCACCGTTCAAGGTGTCGTTGCCCGAACCGCCGGTGATGCTGTCGTTTCCGGCATCCCCAAACAGCAGGTCTTCACCAGCCTGACCAGTAACGCCACCAAAAATGGTGTCGTTGCCTTCACCACCAGAAATGGTGTCGTTCCCTTCGCCACCGCTCAGGAAATCATCCCCGCCAAGGCCTTGAATCGAATCGTCGCCGTTTTCGCCGAAGATAGCGTTCGCCGTGGGGCTACCAATCAGCGTATCGCGGAAGTCGCTACCAACGATGTGCTCGATATCCTTCAAGGTATCGGTGCCCCAGCCCGTAGCCACACTGGTCGACAGGTTGACGTTGACAGCGCTGGGCGAGAACTTGTAGGAAACTACATCCCCACGAACTCCATTCGGGAAGAACTGAGCCGCTACAGGATCGGTCGAGTCGATCAAGTTGCCCCGAGCCGGGAAGGTGGTTTGCAGGTAGTCACCGGCAGCGCCGCGCAAAGCCAAAGGCAGCGCTTCAATCACCGTCACCTGATCCGGGCTTTCCCCGTCGATGAAGTCATCGCCAGCACCGCCATCCAGCAGGTCGTTGCCTTCGCCACCGTTGACGCTGTCGTTGCCAGCCTCACCACGCACCGTATCTTCGCTGTTGTCGCCAAAGAGGGTATCGCTGTCGTCGCCACCCAAGATGCTGTCGTTGCCAACACCACCCAAGATGCTGTCCATACCAGCCAAGCCAAGCAATACGTCGTTGCCACCCTGACCCAAGAGGGTGTCGTTGCCGGCATCGCCCACTACCGAATCAGCGTCGGCACCGCCATCCAAGAAATCATCGCCATCACCACCCAAGATGGTGTCACGACCTGCTTGACCAAAGACAGTGTCGTTGTCAGCGCCAGCACTGATGCTGTCGTTGCCATCACCACCGTCGATAACGTCAAAGCCAGCGCCGCCAGCAATCGTGTCATCTCCGCCCTGACCAAAGATGGTGTCGTTGCCTTCCCCACCATCAATCGAATCCCGCAGGCTCTTGTCCGGCGAAGGTGCCACGCCACCCGGCAAGGAATCCCCATAGATCAAATCGTTGCCAGCATCCCCAAACAGGAAGTCGCGGCTGTTGCCATCAAATTCGGCTGCGCCACCTACCAAGGTGTCGTTGCCAGCGCCACCACGCAGGGTGTCGTTGCCCGAACGGCCTTCAATAATGTCGCTGCCTTCCAGACCATCGATGCTGTCATCGCCGCCGGTACCGATGATGGTGTCGTTGTTCACCGACGTGAACACGAACACACCGTTCGGATCTTGCAGGTTCGAGAAGTCACGGGTCAAGGTGATGCCAATGTTCCGGTTGCTGGCATCGATCCGACGACCGTTCGATCGCCCGTCACGTACGAGAACACCGTGTTGGTGTTCACCGAATCGGTGGTCATGTTGGCCGTGTTCAGCACCACTTGACCGCCAACCGATACCCCTTCCAACAACAAATCTTCGCTGCCCACCGCCAAGAACTGTTGGACATTGGTGTTGCGAACCGTGATGGTTTGGTTCACGGTTTGAGTGCGCGAAGCCGGGCTGGCGGGGCTTTGCGGTTCCGGAGCACCAGTATCAGGAGAGGCCGTACCGGTCACCACAATCCGCACGTCGGCGCCGTTTTGCGACACGACAACCCGTGCGCCCGAGTCCAAGTTCACCAGCTTGATCACATCACCCAAGCCAGGGCCCGACTGGAAGTCTTGAATTACCGTAGCTGCCGTGTTGTTAAAACCGCCTTGCACAATGGTTTGACCGGCGATGGTCAGCGTGGTAGCCGGCGCAAAAACGAACTGGTCGTTGTTGAATTCGTCTTCGCTGTTTTCGTTGCCAGTCATCGAAACGGTCGTGCTGCCCGCCACCAAGGTGTCGTTGCCGTTGCCACCGAAGAGGTTCACGCCGCCGTAAATGATGTCGTTGCCCAGTTCGCCACGACCCGTGGTCGAACCGAAGATAAAGTCGTTGCCTTGGCCGCCAAAAGCTACGGTGCCGCCAAAGAGAAAGTCGGATTCTTTGTTGCCAAACAGAGTATCGTTACCCGTACCCACCAACGTGTCGGCACCAGCACCGCCCCGCAGATCATCGTTGCCGCTACCGACCAACGAATCGTTGCCGCGTTGGCCGTACAGGGTATCGTTGCCAGGGCCACCAACCAAGGTGTCGTTGCCAAAGGGAGTGGTTTCAGCGTTCGGCGTTCCCGGTAGCACATCCCCAAACAATTCGGTCGGGCCGCCGCTGGTCGCACGCAGCAAGTCGCCTGCACCCGTACCCACAATCGTCAAAATAGCCATGTAGCCTTTACTCCTCAGTAAATTGCTTGCTTGTCGCGTGCCCAGATGTGACCCAAACAGTCTTTACTAGGTTCCACGCTCACCGTGTGCTTGTCGTGCGATTTGGATCGCGTCGGTCTTCTGTTCTTGGTCTTCTTCTTTTGGTCTTCTCGCTGCTTCGCCCTCTGGGTTCCTTTCTATCGGTTTGGCGCCTTTTGGCGTCGATTTCAAGCAACTTTCGAGCGATGTTTACCGATCTTAATACACTAGGGTGCATTTTTGCTCGGATGGATGCTTATACTCTCGCTAGCTGCCTCCGGAAACACCTATAGGAATTGTCCGAAGACCTCTGGCTGAAGTATGGGCTGCTCAAATTGGATCGTTTTTGAGCGTTCTTGAGCGTTTCGGAAAGCTGGGAAGACTTGCCACCTAGGTTTCAACATACCATGGCGCTTGCGACCGAAAATTGCGGGAAAATGCAAACCTCTCCCAGAGCGGGTTTCAGGGTGCCGTAACCTTAAATGCGGGTTTGAACGAGCCCGGTGCGCGGATGCGATCGCCCGTTATCGTAGGGGTAGGCAAGCCAAAGGGGGCGAAGGTGCAAGACGAATCGACGTTTCAGGAACAGGTGTTGGCGGGGTTGGCGGCCCTCAACACCAAAATGACCCACATCGAAACCGATGTGGCCATGCTCAAGACGGACGTAGCCATGCTCAAAACCGATGTGGCGATGCTCAAAACCGATGTGGCGGGCTTGAAGACCGATGTGGCCCAGATGAAGGTGGACATGGAAAAGATGGATTTTAAGTTTGATACCTACCAGCGGGCTTCGGACAGCGTAACGCGCTTGGCGACGACCATCGTGATTGCGGCGGCTTCGGTGGTGGTGCTGTCGCCGGTATTGCAGGCTTCGGCCCCCGCCATTGGTGAAGTGCTGTCCCGGTTGGCGCGGCCCTAAGCCTATGTGGTTGGCTTACGGGATTGCTTGGCAGGGGACGCCGTTGCCCGATCGCCCCGGTATTTTGGGCCATCCCTTGGCGTGGGTGGTGGTGAACGATCTGGCGGTGTTGGTGGAACCGGGTTTTGAGGAGCAGACCCTCGCCGGTTGGGGGGAACCCCGTTGGCTGGAGGCGGCGCTGACCCATGCGGCGGTGGTGCAGACGGTGTTCGCAACTGCTACGATTTTGCCGATCGCCCTCCGGTCGGGTTTTTTTGCCGAGGTGGCCCCCATCTACGCGCTGTTGCAGGGGCAGGGTGCCCAATGGGCAGAGCGGTTGCGAGATTTGGCGGGCTATGGGGAAACCACGGTGCGGGTGGTGCCCGGCGAGGTCGGGGCGGAGGAATTGGCGGGCCGGGCCTACTTTGCGGCAAAACGAGCGCGTTGGCAGTCCCTGGAAACCTTGCAACAAACCCTAATCGCCAACAGTTTGGCCCATCGGGTGGGGCCCGTCCGAGATGGCGAGGTGTTGCGGATGGATTTGTTGTTGACGATGGCCCAGTGGTCGGCGCTACGGGCTCAATGGGCCGAGGGGGCCGGCTGGCGGGTGGCGATCGGCGATTGGTTGCCCCCCTACACTTTTGCCGGAGATGGGGTGACCCCCAACGGGTAGTCTGGAGTTGAGGGCCCAAAGCTCAAAGTCCCGAGCAAAAAGCTCGGAGTTCCAAGCAAAAAGCCCGGAGTCCCGAGCAAAAAGCTCGGAGTTCCAAGCAAAAAGCTCGGAGT
>JAAUUG010000059.1 GCA_012031195.1 Oscillatoriales cyanobacterium SM2_1_8 | reverse complement strand
GGCCACAAACCGAGGCAATTCCACCGATTTGGGGGTGGGGGCGGGGCGGGGGGGCGGTTCCGGACGTCGTTCCAGCAACCGCATGGGGGGAGAATCGGGTTGCAGGGTCAGGGCGATCGCCTGTTCGGTGCGGGCGGCGGCTTGCACCGGGGTCAAAGGAACAGCCGGGTACAACGTGACCGTTCCCACCAACACCTGACTATCGCCAATGGGGGGCAAATTCACCGTCAGGGCGAAGGGGATGGGGCCTTCCCCCGGCGCAACCGGTTGCCGGTAGCGTAGTTTGACCTCCATGGTTTGGGGATCGCGCAACACCAACTCCGTCTCACCGGCGACAGCGGCCACCCCGTTCACCGTCAATGTCCCCCGCCGCTCCACCAAAAATTGGGCCCGCTCCAACGACAACAAGGCACGGGTCGAGAGGGTAGGGGGGATAAAAGCCGCGGCCACTTCGGCGGCGGCCCCCTCCTCCAAATGCACTTCCCCCAGGCGGCCGCCAAGGCGCTGTCGGATAGATCTTGATGGAGATCTAAGGTTGATACGGCGGTTGTCGGTTCCCCGGGCTCCTCGGCCAACGGTTCCAACTCGCCGCTGGCCGACACCACCTCCAAGCGCAACGAGACCACCCAGCGATCGGGGCGATCGGCCAACCGGCAGTTTACTTCCCACAATCCCGGCGTAAACTGGGTATAGGGCAACACAATCAACAACCCTTCCCCGTTTACCCGTTTGGTCAGCCTTTGATCGAGGGCGGGGTAGGTGCTGGCCGCCGGCGCCGGTAGACAATGTGCAGGGCGATCGCCCGGTCCGCCAAACTGGAATGGGAAGCCAAACGGTAGCTGCCCGTCAAAATTTCAGCCGTGGGCGCATCCAGGGGAAGCCAGGACGTATCGTTTCTTTTCTGCAACAAAAACGTCCAAGTTTCCATGACCGGGGGCCCACGCTGTCCGCATTGTACCGTGGCCGCACCCTCAGGACGCAGCGACCACCGGTGTCCCTGGCCGATACACCAAATCGTCCAACACGATGTCAAATTCGTGCCGTTCTTGGTCGTAGTGAAGGGTATAGGTCAGCGGATAGTATTTGCTGCTGGGATAGTATTTGGGCTGCGACAGGGTTTCGCGGTATTCCACTTTTTTCAAGAGGTAATCGCGGGTAATCATCGGTTCCCAAAACAGCACGCGCCCATTGTGCGAGCCAAACAAAAAGATATTCTCGAACTTGCCCGGTTTCAATTGGGGCGATTGAAAGTCCGCCCAGTGAATGCCCATTCGTGGCTCCAGGGTGCCGTAGGCCATCTGGTAATTGGCCGGCATGTACCCGCTCGGCGGCTTTTTATGTCCCTGCAACACCGTGGCGGCGCTCACCTTCGCAATGTTGTGCCGATACTCCGGCGATTCCATATAGAAGTGAACATCGTAATGCCCTTCGGTAAAAACGTTTTGCGGGGCATGGCCAAAGGGATTCCAGTTAAATCCCATGTGGGTGTAGGCGGTTTCGGCGGCTTCGGGCGGAAACAACAACTCGTATTCAAACGTGTCGTGGCCGATCATGTCCATCAACTTGAGGGCAGCTGCTTCCTGTCCGTTTTCGCGACCGGTATCCCCATCGTCCGGCAGGTTGTATAGCCCCCCTTCGGTCAGGGTGACCCCGATGCGGGTGGGGTGGCCTTCGGCGTTGTGGGTCACCCAGACCCGCACGTATCCGTTGCCAATTTTCCGCTCATCCCCGGTGTAGAGGGTTTCCCCCCGGGCGGCCGCCTGTTGTTTTTGCAAGGCAATGTTAGCCGCCGTGCCGTAGACCGGTGGCGCGGTCGGCGCCAAAAGTTCCACCTCGCTGGTGTCGAGGGCCGGATCGGCGATCGCCGGGTGCCAGACCCCGCCCCAAAGACCCAGAACCAAACTCAAAACCACCAAGAGTTTGCGCAATGTTTGCATGGTTTCTTTTACAAGTGCGTGGTTTAGCTTACCAAAGACCAACCGTCTTGCTGCGACAAAACCGGTACCCTAAAAGCAGCCCTCAGGTTGGAGCGCAAGCGTGCGGGAATTTTGGCAAAGCCTGAGCCCTTGGTTGGACACCCCCCTTTTGGTGTTGGGCAATGCCTCGTTAACCTTGCGGGGCTTGGTGGCGACGGGTTTTGTGTTGGCGGCAACTTGGGCCGGAGCGCGTTTTTTGCGGGGACTGGTGGCCCGATCGCTGCACAGGGCGTTGGGGCTGGAGCGGGGGCCGCGGGAAGCGGTGGCTTCGATTTCCTATTACGTGGCGTGGACCATCGGGGCGATCGCCATGTTGCAGACGGTGGGCATCGACTTGAGCTCGTTGACGGTGTTTGCCGGGGTGGTGGGGATTGGCTTTGGTCTGGGGGTGCAAAACCTCGCCAGCAACTTTGTCAGCGGGTTGGTGTTGTTGTTCGATCAAACGATCCGGGTCGGCGACTACATCGAGTTGGAGGGGTTGGCGGGCACGGTCGAAAAAATCTCCATTCGCTCGACCCTGGTGCGCACCGTGGACGACATGTTTGTGATTGTGCCCAACCAGTACCTAATCCAACAACGAACCATCAACTGGAGCTACGGCAGCAACCGGGTGCGGGTGCACTTGGAAGTTGGGGTCGCCTACGGCACCGATCCGCTGTTGCTAACCGAAGCGCTCTTGGCCGCGGCCCACAACGAGTCGCGGGTCCTGCCGTTTCCCGAGCCCCAGGTTTGGCTGTCCAATTTTGGCGCCAGCTCCCTGGATTTCCGGTTGCTGTTTTGGATCGATCGCCCCCGGGAAGCCCAGCCCATTCGCAGTGCGTTGCGGTTTCAGATCGAGCGGGAATTTCGGCAACGGGGCATCGAAATCCCGTTTCCCCAACTGGATTTGCATGTGCGTCCCAGCCCCCCCCCCCAAAGAAGGCGATACCACCGGCAAGGTTGCCCCGGAAGGCGATCGCCTGCCCCACTTGGATCGCTTGACGGCCCCACCGAAAACCACCGGATTACGCCCCGGTCGCAAATCCCTCCGGGAATTGTTGCAGCGGGCCCCCTACTTTGAAAATTGCCACGAGGAAGAATTGTTGGCGTTGGTCGCCAGCGGTTACCGGCAAAATTTTTCCCCACACATCTACATTTGCCGAGAGGGAGAAGCCAGCGAGACGTTTTACATCATTTTGTCGGGGTCGGCGGAAGTGCTTTCCGAGCGCACCCAACAACGCCTGGCCATCCTCAACGAAGGGGAATTTTTCGGGGAAATGTCGGTATTGCTGGGGCTGCCCCGTACCGCCAGCGTTCGCACCCTCGAAGACACCACGGTGTTTGTCTTGGCCCGGCCCCACCTGCAACGGTTGTTGGCCAACAACA
Organism: Oscillatoriales cyanobacterium SM2_1_8; assembly: GCA_012031195.1. Classification (GTDB taxonomy): domain Bacteria; phylum Cyanobacteriota; class Cyanobacteriia; order Pseudanabaenales; family Pseudanabaenaceae; genus UBA8156. The sequence goes on along the minus strand of JAAUUG010000059.1, from coordinate 8,853 downwards.
CCCGCCTTTCCGAAGAAGTGGCCCAAAAGTTGGCCGAGCGGCAGCAGGCCCTTCAAGAATTGGGGATTTTGCCCGACCCCAACGATGAAAAAGAGGATACGACCCCCCTCGACTGGGTGCGGCAACGCCTCAACCTCATTTTTGGGCTGCAGTTTGGGCGCTAGGTACCAATGCGGCCGCTGAGGGGGGAACTGGCCGCCGCCAACGGTTGCACGGGAATGCGCCCCGCCTGAAATCCTTGCCGCCCGGCGATCGCCGCTCGGGCCATGGCTTGGGCCATCAACACCGGGTCTTGGGCCTTGGCGATCGCCGTGTTGATCAGCAGGGCATCGGCCCCCAACTCCATGGCGGCACAGGCTTCGCTGGGGCTGCCAATGCCCGCATCCACCACCACCGGCACCTTGGCCTGTTCGATGATGATGGCAATGTTGGCCGCATTTTTCAATCCTTGCCCAGAGCCAATCGGGGAGCCCAGGGGCATGACGGTGACGCAACCCGCTTCCTCCAAAGCCTTGGCCAACAACGGGTCAGCATTGATGTAGGGCAACACTGCAAACCCTTCGGCCACCAATTTCACCGCCGCTTGGTAGGTGGCCAACGGATCGGGCAACAGGTATCGGGTATCGGGAATCACTTCCAACTTCACAAAATTGTTGTCTTCTTGACCCAGCACCTTGGCCATTTCCCGGCCCAGCCGGGCCACCCGGATCGCCTCGTCGGCAGTGGCACACCCCGCGGTGTTGGGCAACAACCAATAGCGCGACCAGTCCAAGGCTTCTCCCAACCCGACGTGACCGCGATCGCCGCTTTGCACCCGCCGCACCGCTACCGTTACAATCTGGCTGCCGCTGGCGGCGATCGCCCGTTGCATGGTCGCCACGTCGCCATACTTGCCAGTCCCCACCATCAACCGCGACGCGAACGTCCGGCCGGCGACTGTCCAACCATCGATCCAGCTATCTTGCCAATCTGAGCAAGACGGGGAAAGGGGTTCAGGATTGGGGGCAACAACCATGGCAACATCCCTGCGGGTATCAAACAGGAAATTATCGTAGCATGGGCAAAATTGCGATTGGCGTGGTGGGGCCTGGGGCCACCGCCACCGAGCAGGATATCGAACACGCTTTTCAGTTGGGCCGCGGCATTGCGGCTGCCGGGTGGGTGACCTTGACGGGGGGCATGGCCAGCGGCGTTATGGATGCGGCACTGCGGGGGGCCGCCAGTGTGGGGGGGCTCACGGTGGGGATGGTGCCCAACGCCCATCGCCACGGCACTTCGTCGGCGATCGAGGTGGCAATTTTGACCGATTTGGGCAGCGGTCGCAACAACGTGATGGCCCTGTCCAGCCATGCGATGGTGGCTTGCGGCATGAGCCTCGGCACCGCTTCCGAAGTCGCCCTGGCCCTCAAAGCCAAACGACCGGTGATTTTGCTGGGGGTCTCAGCCCCAACGGTTCAGTTCTTTCAACAGTGGGACGATGGCGGGCTCATCGTTGCCGCCAACCCGGCCGAAACCATCGCGGCGATCGGCAAAATTTTGGCGAGCCGGGACGCAACCGGGTAAAATCAAGGCAGGGTATGCAAAGGGCCGAATTCATGCAAAGCGCACTGGCCGCACTCCGTCAACAATTGTTGCTGACCAAACAATGTCCGGGGTGTTACCTGGAAAACGTGAACCTGATTTACGCCAGCCTCAGCAACGGAGACTTGAAAGGGGCCAACCTCAGCGGCGCCAACCTCAGCAGCGCCGATTTGCGGGAAGCAGATGTGAGCAACGCGGAACTGGTCTACACGACCCTGATTGGGGCCTACTTGATTGGCACCAACCTCAGCGATAGCAACTTGAGCGGGGCCTATTTGACGGGGGCCAACCTGCGGGGAGCCAACCTCAGCCGGGCAGATTTGAAGGGGGCAGATCTCCGGGAAACAGTGTTGCGCAACGTTATTTTCAACGGGGCCAACCTCACGGGGGCCAACCTCTCCCAAGCCGATGTGATTTATGCCAGTTTGGAACGGACGGATCTGCGCCAAGCCAATTTGGCCGGGGCCGACTTGATTTATGCCAACCTGCGGGGGGCCGATTTGCGGGGGGCCAACCTCAGCGGCGCCAACCTCAGCGGGGCCGACCTCAGCGAAGCCGATCTCCGGGAAGCCATGCTGCCCAAGGCCAAGCTCAGCAACGCCAACCTCTCCCGAGCCAACCTAGCGGAGGCGATCCTCCCAAAATCCAGCCTCATTGGCGCCGACCTCACCGGCGCTTCCCTCACCGAAGCCGTTCTCACCAAAGCAACCCTCATCGGCGCCAACCTCACGGATTGCAATTTTGTCGGGGCCACCATGCCCGATGGCGTGGAATATCAGTCTGGCCCGGTGAGCCTTATGAGCAAACGCTAGGGTTGCAGGGAGAGGGCATTTTTTATAGCTGTAAACAGCTTGATTAGGGCGGGGTGCAGGGGTAAAAAACCTTTCTGGGGCAGCAGATCCCAAACCCCATTTCCTTTCGGTATCCGAACCTACCCGAATATAGTCATTTTAATTATAGTCATTTCAAATGTGTTTGAGACAATCTTACCCTCACCTCCAGCCCCTCTTCCAGCACGGGAGAGGGGAGTAAAGGCAGTCAAAACAATCATGGTCGTGTCACTTTTAATTAAATTGACTATATAGCTGTTTTGCATAGCGACGAGACAAAACAAGTCGGGTCGCAGGGGCGAAGCCCCCGTATTGGTTCTATTAGACTTTCGTTGGGCAGGAAAAACGTGCCACTTTTAATTAAATCGACTATGCTTTGCGTGTGACTTCACGTGTTCACAGAAGCTTGCAACCGTGCGACCGCTTGCTGCAGGACGGAAATTTGACCCTGCAATTGACCCACCTGGACTTGTAGCTCCTGGAGCTGGCTTTCTAGGGAAACGGTGGGCGGGGGCTCCGTCACGGCGGCCGGCAGGGCCAGCACCTCGACAGCACTTGGCCATTTTGCCGCCAAATCTTGCCAACTGCGGGCCTTGCCACCAAAATGGGCTTTGGCCGCTTTGAGGGTGCCAAATTCTTCCTGCAACTGGGCCACCCGCCGAGCCGTCTGGGTCGCCAAGTCTTCTTGCACCATGTCGCTAACTTCGGCAATCAGGCGATCGTGGTTTTGGGCCATCTGGGCAGCGGCTCCCAAAATGCGGGCGGTGGCTTTGATTTGAACTTCCCGCTCGGTGGTGAGGCGATCGGCGACTTCCCGCAGGCGATCGCCCATGGTCGGACGGTGCTTCGAGGCATTCATTATTCGCGCAAAATCTCCTGAACGGCTTGCCAAATTTTCTGGAATTTTTCCAACAGGTTTTTGGGTGAGGTTGCCTCCGAATCCAAGCCGTCCACAAGGCTTTGAATGCGATCCATTCTCCCCGCCAAAGCCCGCAAGGTGGCGGTGGCTTCCCCTTCACGGGCCATGGATTGCTGCAACACCCGGGCCATGTCGGCAATCTCCCTCTTCAGTTTGTCGTTCTCCGCCTTGCGCCGGGTTTCCCACCCTTTGATGCTGGCTTTGGAACGGCGCTCGAATTTGAGTTCGTCCCGCAACGTGCCCAATTCCTGCTGGCTTTGCTGGTACAACGTCCGAAATTGCTGCTGCCCCTCGATCGCCTGTTGGTATTGCCAGGTTAAAAGTTGCCGATCTTCCTGAACCGCTTGCACCACGCACAGGGCATTCCAGGCCCGCTGCCGCTCCTGCTGCACTTGCCGCGCCAAATCGTGCCACACCACCGTTTCCCAAACCTGGGTTTCTGCTTGAGCCCATCGGAAACTGGTTTCTATTTCACCCAGTCGGCTGTGGCTGTTCAGGTAGCGCTGTTTCCACTCCTTCTCGGGTACTGGTTCTGGAGGGGATGCTTGCGGGTGTTTATCCCTATTCCGGTCATTTGCTGAACGGTGACTCAGATCTTTCATAGGAGTCGTAACATGTATTCTCAAGATTTTCTTAAGGATACCGAAAAATGACCCCGACGGGGGTTCTTGGCGAACATGATTGATAAATTTTAGTAAGATTTTGCTTTTTGTTTGGAGTGCCCCCCAAACCTTTGCCCCCGAAAATCAACACAGAAAAGCTGCCACCAGCCACATCACGGTCAGGATCAGGAAAGTGGAGGGCGGATTGGGGAAGACGCCGCCGGCGAAGGGGGTGGCGGCCCAGGTTTGCAGGGACAGGGCTAGGGTGACCCCCACCACAAAGCTCAGGAAAACCAACAGGAAAGCTCGGCCCAATTTTTTTTGTTTGCGGTTCAGCCAAAACACGGCAAAGAAGAACGCCAACGATAGCCAGGTGCTGATGCCTTGGGGCGCCAAGATGGCAAACGTGCCCAACCCGGCAAACACGGCAATCGACACCGCCAAAGACTGAGGATCGGGGCGATCAAGGGCATCCCGGAGCCAGTTTGGGGCGCTTTGGGGGAGGCTGGGCACCGGCGGGGCCACGGGCAGTCCGTTTTTTTCGGGGAAGCGAATGCGATCGGGGACGGCGACCCGGCCTTCTTTGCGGGCCCGCAATCGATCCATCAAAATGCCATCGTAGGCGGCTTCGATCGCCTCCAATTGGGTATCATCTCCTTCGCAGGCCTTCAGGAGGCGATCGCGGGCATCGCGAATTTCTTCAAAGGAGGCGACATCGCTGACCCCTAGCAATTCGTACGGAGTTGGCTCGTTCATACCCATAGCCTTGGCCTTCTACTTTAAGTATAGCGATCGGGGCCAACCGTAGACCGCCAGCGGAATTTTCCCATCGGCGGTAAACACAATCCCTTCGGTCAAGAGCCGGGCCTGTTGCACCCAATCGCTGCCGTGGCGGCTGGGGGCGCGGGAAATCTCGCCTTTGGCGTTGATGACGCGGTGCCAGGGAATTTCGGTGTCGGGCAAGGCCACCCGAAACAGGGCGTATCCCACCAGCCGCGCTTGGCCCGGCAAACCGGCGAGATGGGCCACGGTGCCGTAGGTGGCCACCCGACCGGTGGGAATTTGGCGGGTGGCTGCATAAATGCGTTCGTAGGCCGGAGCGATCGAGATGGCTGCCAAACGGGTCAGAATGGGTTACAACAAGGGAACTACTTTTAGGATAGCGCCATGACCGTTGCCGATGCTTCGGGTTCGCCCCGCGTTAAAACCGTTGCCATTACCCTGCGCATTCCTGAAGCCTACCATCGAGAGCCCATCATCACCCGGTTGGTGTCGCAACACGGCCTCAGGTGAACATTACGGCAGCATTGTTGGGGGAAAATGCGGGCGACGGCTGGTTCAGCATGGAATTGCAAGGCACCGAAGAGCAACTGCAAGGGGCGTTGGTGTATTTGGGGGAGATGGATCTGGAAATTTGGGACAAGACCAACGAAGAACGGGCGAGTTGGTGATGGGGGCTCCGACCACGGCTTTGGTGCTATCGGTACCGGTGGACGTGCACGACGATTATGTGGCTTGGGCGGCGGCTTGGGCCGAGCAGGGACGGGGGGGGCAGGTGGTGACCCTCAACAGCGAAATGGTGATGAAAGCCCGACAGGATCCGGCCTTGGCGGCGGCGATCGCCCAAGCGGATTTGGTGGTGCCCGATGGGGCGGGGGTGGTGCTCTATTTGCGGCCGGGCATTCGGGTGGCGCGGTGTCCGGGCATTGATTTTGCCGAAGCCCTTTGCCGGCGGGCGGTGCAGGCCGGTCAACGGGTATTCTGGATTGGCGGGCGACCGGGGGTGTTGTTGCGGGTGCGCCAGCACACCTTTGGCGATTGGCCGGAGGCGGCGGTGGTGGGGGCCTACCACGGCTATTTTGACGAGGCGGGGGAAGCGGAAATGTTGACCCATTTGCAGGCGGCCCAACCGGCGGTGGTGTTGGTGGGGTTGGGGGCTCCCCGTCAGGAATTGTGGATCGCGCAGCATCGGGCTTTGTGTCCGGGGGCGGTGTGGGTGGGGGTCGGCGGCAGTTTTGACGTGTGGTCGGGCGAAAAGCCACGGGCCCCCCAATGGATGCAACAAAACCACTTGGAATGGTTGTTTCGGCTGTATTGTGAACCCTCGCGGTGGCGACGGATGCTATCGTTGCCGCAGTTTCTGTGGCAGTCTGTGTGGGAGCCTTGGCAGCGTGAAGGGTAGCGGTTGGGACGACACCTCGGCGGCCGTGCAGTTGTGGGCGGTGAGCAAAACCTATGGCAACGGGGCCACCGGGTTGCGGGACGTGACCCTGGAGGTGTTTGCGGGCGAGTTTGTGTTTGTGACCGGGCATTCCGGTTCGGGCAAGTCCACCCTGCTCAAGTTGTTGTATGGGGCGGAGCGACCGACGGCCGGCCGGGTGATGGTGGGTGGGCACGCGGTGCCGGATTTGGATGTGGTGGGGTTGGCGCGTCTGCGGCGGCATTTGGGGCTGGTGTTTCAGGATGGTAAATTGATCCCGCAGCGCACGGTGGCCGAAAATGCGGCCCTGGCCCTCAAAACCCGGGGGTATGGCCGTCGCGAAATTGAACGCCGGTTGGCGGCCGCCCTGAAGTTGGTGGGTTTGCAGACCAAGGCCCACTGTTTTCCGGCCCAACTCTCGGGGGGCGAACAGCAGCGGGCCGGCATTGCCCGGGCGGTGGTGCACACCCCCCAGTTGCTGTTGGCGGATGAACCCACCGGCAATTTGGACCCCGATAACGCTTGGCAGGTGGTGCAAATTTTCAAGAAACTGCACGCTTTGGGCACCACGGTGGTGGTATCTACCCACGATGAAACGTTGGTGCGGGCGGCGAAACATCGGGTAATTCGGTTGCAGGGGGGGGCGATCGCCGGGGCGGCGGCTCCCCTCAGCGTTTCGGCTTTGTAAGGAGGGCGATGCCGGTGTGGCGAAAATTGGATTACCTGCTGGCGGAAACCGTGGTGGGGTGGCAGCGGGGGGGGCTGGCTCCACAGTGCGGCGGTGGGGATGATGGCGCTGTTGTTGTTTTTGGTGGGTACGGGGCTCCAAAGCGCTTGGCTCTTGGAAAATACCCTGGAGGGCATGGGCGATCGCCTGGAAATTTCGGTGTATTTGACCGATGGCACCGATGCAATCCAAATGCAAACCCGTTTTTTGCAGGTGGCTGGGGTCGAGCGAGTGGAGTGGATTGCCAAAGAGGTGGCCTGGCAACGGCTGCAGGCGGATTTGGGCGAAGACGGGAGCGCGTTGGGACTGAACCCGTTGGCAGATGAGTTGCGGGTGCGGGCCCAAGACCCGGTGGGGGCAGTGGCGGCCCAATTGTCCCAATTCCCGGGGGTCGAAGAGGTGTGGTACGCCAAAGAAGCGTTGACCCGACTCCAAGAATTGCGGCAGGCGTTGACCTACGTGAGCGTGGCGATCGTGGGCGTTTGCACGGCGATCGCCCTGGCCACGTTGGTGACCACCATCCGGTTGATTGTGTTTGCACGGCGGCGGGAAATCGAGATTTTGCAGTTGGTGGGGGCGACCCCCCGCTGGATTTATTTGCCGTTTGTGATGCAGGGGGGCTCCTTCGGTCTGGTGGGGGGGGCGATCGCCTGGGCGGTGCTGGCGCTGTTGACCCGAGCCTTGGAGCCGATTTGGGCGGTGCAACCGGAACTGATCCGTTCCCTCACGGGGGGCAGCCTCTTCGATTGGCGTACCCGCTGGCTGTTGCCGCTGGTGTTGCTGGGGTTCGGCGGGTTGGTGGGCATTTTGGGCAGCTTGCTGGCCGTCAACCGCTTCGCCCGGCGATCGCCGGATCTCAACCTTGCGGAAGGCGGCTGACCCCCTCTCTTTGGTTCCTGAGCACAGTCGAAGCCACGGGAGAGGATCGCGCGGAAACCGGTATGATTAACGCCAATCATTCGCATTTGTGCCGTGGCAAGCGCCCCATTTGGTCGGGAGTCATCCACCCGTTTTCTCTGTTGGTTTGGTGCGGGCGATCGCCTGATGGTTTGCCTGATGGCCAGCATCACCCTGGGGGCGAGGGACATTCCCTTCGCCGTGATTTTGGAATCCTTCACCAACTTTGACAACTCTTTCGATCATCTGGTCGTGCAAACCCTGAGGTTGCCGCGCTCCCTGATGGCGATCGCCGTGGGGGCGGCTTTGGGGGTAGCCGGAGCCCTGATGCAGGGACTGACCCGCAATCCGCTGGCGGAAACCGGGATTTTGGGCATTGAAGCGGGGGGAGCCTTGGCGGTGGTGATCAGCTTGTTTGGGTTTGGCAATTCTTCGCCGACGGTTTATGCCGGGGCGGCCTTTTGGGGGCAGCCGTGGCCGCGCTGACGGTCTACGGTTTGGGCAGCTTGGGGCGGGGGGGAGCCACCCCTCTCAACTTGACCGTGGCGGGGGCTGCCATGACCGCTTTGATCTCTTCAATAACCACGTCGATTTTGATTGTGAGCCAACGCACCCTCGAAGAGATTCGTTTTTGGCTGGCGGGTTCGTTGGCTGGCCGAGATTTTGAATTGTTCCTGGTGGTTTTGCCCGGTTTGGCGGTTGGTTTGCTGTTGGCCCTCGGCCTCGGTCGGCAAATTACCACCCTCAGTTTGGGCGAAGACGTTGCCCAGGGATTGGGACAACAGACGGTGCGGATCAAGGTCTTGACCGCGGTGGCGGTGATCTTGCTGGCGGGCAGTTCCGTGGCGATCGCCGGGCCCATCGGTTTTGTGGGGTTGATGGTTCCCCACCTGGTGCGGTTTTGGATCCAGACCGACTACCGCTGGATTCTGCCCTATTCCGCGCTTTTGGGCGGGATGTTGCTGTTGCTGGCGGATGTGGCGGCCCGGGTTGTGTTGAGGCCGGTGGAATTGCCGGTGGGCGTGATGACGGCTTTGATGGGGGCCCCCGTCTTTGTCGGCTTGGCCGAAGCTGAAGGTGAAGCGATGAAAGCCAAC
>JAAUUG010000058.1 GCA_012031195.1 Oscillatoriales cyanobacterium SM2_1_8 | reverse complement strand
TCGGGATCGTGATTCCCTTTCCTCGCACCCCGCAAAAGTGCAGAGTTTTAAAGATTGCGATCGCATTAGAATTTTATAGCTATAGTCAGCCAAGTTAGGACAATAGGATCGAAGGGGGTGTGGTGGCTGCGCGCCCCGCCAGGGGTTCCACCCCTGCACCCCGTCCTAATCGAGCTGTTTACAGCTATATCAATAGAGCCTAGCCCAACCAACCAAAGTTGACGCGGGTCGGTTCCCGGCTGCGCAAATACTGTTCGCAATCGCGAATCGGATAAATCATTTTGTCCCAGCGGCTGTCGGGGAGGGATAGGGGTCGTCCTTCCGCCAACAACCAACGGCTGAGGGTATCGGCCAAAGGCAAATTGGCGATCGCCGTTTCCACCCGGATCAATCCAAAATAGGGCTCGCGATCGCCCACCTCCCGCAACCGCAGGTACCAACTGCATACCGGGTAACGGCCCCGGGGCACAAACGCCGAACTGCGGGCCCCAGGGGCCAGGGCCAGGATTTGGGCTTGGTCGGCGGCGGGGAAAAACTGGGTGTTGTGGCTTTTGATCAGACCGACGGTGCGGGGATGGCCGGCGGTTTCGGCCGATCCGGTCAAGGAGCCGTCGATCGCCAGCCAACCGGGGGCGGCGGCTTGCAACCATTGCCGGGCCAAATTCGTTTCCAGCCGTTCCCGATCGCGCCCGATCGCCTCCCGGGCCGCTTCGCACTGCATCAAAGGGTGATCGGCGGTAGTTGCGGTATCCACCCACAAAACCCCAGATTGTTGCAGGCGTTCCCATTCCTGTGGGGTCCCAGCGGGAGAGGGCCACGTACAGGGCTTCGTGGGCTTGGTAGCGCCAGGTCTGCAACCGCCGATCGCACCGTTCCCGAATCACGGCGGCCCCATAGCCAAAGTAGACCGGAGCACCGTCCTGGTAATACAACAACCAACTGCGCTGAATCCCATCCAGGAAAAACCTGAGGTCGCCGGTCAAGTCCCTCTCCCCCACGGCGATTGCCCGCAGCGGCGGCTCCAACAATGCTTCGACCGAAGATTGACGGGGTTCGGCCTCGCCAAAACCCAATTGTTCGTCAAATTGCGGCGAGCGGGCAAACCGGCGATCGCCCGGCACCTGCTTGACGTGTTGCTGCAGCTTCGCCAACAAACCCATGGTTGCTCTGGTGGAAGACCGTGGATTTCAGCATACCCGCCCTTGACCTTGGTTTTCCCCTCACCGGTGCCACTTCGCCTCAATGGCAAAAATGCCGCCGACCCGTGAACACCATCGATACCCCCAGCTCGTTGGCGGCCCGGATGGAGTCTGGATCCCGGAGGCTGCCCCCCGGCTGCACGATCGCCCGAATGCCGGCGGCGGCCGCTTTGCGCACCGTGTCGTCAAAGGGGAAAAAGCCATCGCTGGCCAACACGGCCCCCGCACATTGCGCCCCGGCCTGGGCCAAGGCCATTTCCGCCGCCCCCACCCGGTTGGTCTGCCCGCCGCCAATGCCCAAAGTTACCCGATCGCCCGCCACCACGATCGCGTTGGATTTGACATGGCGGACTACGTCCCAAGCAAAAATCAAATCACCCTGCTGCCCAGCGGTGGGCACCGTGTTCGTTACCACTTGCCAGGTCTCCGGTTGGCTGGGAGCATGGTCGCCGTCCTGCACCAACACCCCCCCGGCGATCGCCCGCAGCGTTTCGGTTGGGGCCGCGGTCAAATCGGGCAAAATCAACAACCGCAGGTTGGGCTTGCGGGAAAGCACGGCGGCGGCTTGGGGATGGCACCCCGGCACCACCACACACTCCAAAAAGGTCTCGCCAAGGGCCGTCGCGGTCTCCACATCCAAAGGCTGGGTCAGGGCCACAATCCCGCCAAAGGCCGACACCGGATCGGCCGCCAACGCCCGCTGGTAGGCCCCCAACAACGTCGGGGCTAGAGCAACCCCACAGGGATTGGTGTGTTTGACAATCACCGCCGCCGGCTCGTCCCGGACAAAGGCCGCCGCGATCGCCCGGCCGCCTCCAAATCCAACAGGTTGTTGTAACTGAGCTCCTTGCCCTGCACCTGAGTCGCCGTCGTCCACCCCCCGGCCGCCGTGGCGTACCATGCGGCCCGCTGATGGGGATTTTCGCCGTAGCGCAAAGTCTGATGGAGTTGCCCCCGCACCGTGAAATCGGCGGCATCCTCCGCCAAATAGGTGGCGATCGCCTCGTCGTAGGCCTGGGTGTGGGCAAAGGCCGCTTGGGCCAACCGCCGCCGAAACGGAAGGTCAAGGGTACCGCTGGCCCGCTGCGCCAAATACCCTTCGTACTGATCCGGTTGGCACAGCACCGACACGTAGGCATGGTTTTTGGCCGCCGCCCGCAACAGGGTGGGCCCCCCAATGTCGATGTTTTCGATCGCCTCGGCAAGGGTCACCCCCTCCCGAGCAATGGTTTCCGCAAAGGGGTACAGGTTTACCACCACCAATTCGATGGGCTCCAGTCCGTGGGCGGTCATTTCGTCCGCATCTACATCAAACCGGCCCAAAATGCCCCCGTGGATGCGCGGATGGAGCGTCTTCACCCGCCCCCCCAACATCTCCGGGGCCCCCGTAAACTCGGACACCTTCGTGACCGGCAACCCCGCCGCCTGCAATGCCTGGGCCGTCCCCCCGCTGGAAATCAAGCGAAAACCGTGGGTTTCCACCAAAACCCGCGCCAAATCCACCACACCGGTTTTGTCGGAAACGCTCAGCAAGGCATTGGGTTGGGCAGCCATGGTTGTAGGGTTGGAACGCAAGATCAAAATTCTACCGGGTCAAGCCCCAACATGGCCCGCAATGTGAACACCAACGCCACAAAGGTGCCCACCACCACCACCACCGCCGAAACCGCCGTCACCGGTCGCCGAAAAAATGGATACAACGGCCGCAGCAGGGCGCTGATCACCCCCAGGGAAATCAACGCGAGAAATTTGGGGTAACGCAACAAATTGTTCGCAAAATCGTTCATGGCTGGAAAAGGCTACTGTTTTCCCCATCCTAAGCCAAAGCCTTCACCAACGCCGCGGGCATCTTGCCCTCAACCCACCACCGGCGATCGCGAAGCATGGGACGGGCCCACCCGCCGATGGGAGACCGTCGGCAAGAATTTGCCGGCAGTGGGTTCGGGATAGCCCTGCAACCGCTGTTCCCAGTCCTGTCGCCGGGTAGCGGCCGACACCGACAAATTGGTACCCCGTTGCGTCCCCGATACCATAAGCCCCCCATCGGCTTTGAGGATGCCCTTGAAGGTGACGCCCTTAAAGATGGCATTGTTGGGAGCAACAGGTTTTTGGGTCAAGGCGCAGAATGACATGGTACGGTTCCCACCTGGGCGATTGCTTACATCCTAAGGGAATGAACCCAATCCCACAAGATTTTGTAGCGAAATTTACAGAAATTTGCAAAGCCCGCTCAAGGATGGGGGGCCCTTTGACCGAGCAGGCGGCGACCTTGATAGATTACCAAGGCTCCTGTGACGTACATGAGCAAGCTGTAGACCGCCGCCGGCACCGCCATGTCCGGATTTTGCAGCAGCCCCGCCGTGACGGCGATCGCCAACGTGCCGTTTTGGATGCCCACCTCCACCGCCAAGCAAATTTGCTGGGCAGCGGCAACCGGAACCATTTGGCCACCAGCCAACCGCTGCCCACCGCCCCCACGTTCAGCAACAGGGTGGCGAGCCCCGCTTGCTGCAGAAACAACGGCAACCGGCTGCCCTCTTTGCCCAGCAGCAACACCACAATGAGCGCCAACAAGCCTGCCGCCCACCTGCTCATTTGCTTTTCCAGGCGTTGCGCCGTGGCGGGGGCCTGGGCGCGCCCCACCATGCCCAGCACCGTGGGCAGTACCACAATCGCCCCAATTTGCAAAACGGTCTGGCCAAACGGCAAGGCGATCGTCGTGGTCTCGCCGACAAAGTGTTGCAGCGCCCAATTGGTCAGCCAAGGCAGGGTAAACACGGTGAGGAGACTGCTCATGGCCGTGAGGGTCACCGACAAGGCCACATCCCCCTTCGCCAAGTAGGTGACTAAATTGGACGAAGCTCCCCCAGGACAAGCCGCCACCACCACCAGCCCCACCGCCACTTCCGGCAACAGGGGCAGGCCCGCCGCAATCAGGATCGCCCCCAACGGCAGCAGCAACATCTGGCACGCAACCCCCACCGCCACCGCCTTGGGGTATTGGGCCACCCGCCGAAAATCCGCCGGCGTCAACCCGAGCCCCATCCCCAACATCACCATCGCCAAGGCCAACGGCAACAAAACCGTTGTCAACAAATTGCTCTGCATAAATTTTTGCTTGACAGAACTGCGGTCAACAGGCTCTCTAGGATGGCATAGGTTCTGGCCATCAGCGATGCACTACCACCACGTTTCCATCAAAACCGCCGACATTTTGCGGGCGATCGCCTTTTACGAGGCTCTGGGGTTTACGGTCGAAGTCCGGTTTACCGCCGGCATCACCCTGGGGTGTTGGCTGACCGGGGCCCAAACCCGCCTGGAGCTGCTGCAGGTGCCGCAACCGGCGCCCCCCCCCCGACAGCTTCGGCGATGAACAATATGTGGGCTACTATCACCTTTCCTTGGCCGTGGACAACCTCCACCACACCCTCGCTCACCTCGCCCAAACCTTGGGCCAAGTAAAGGTTTTGTTAAGGCCACGTAAACAACAGATTGGCGATCGGACATATCAGGTGTGTTTCATTGCCGATGCGGATGGTTTGCCGGTGGAATTGCTGGAATTGCTAAATTGACGAGAATTCGCGATTGAGAGCGTGCGAACCCGTGAGAACCCAAGAAGAACGGGTAATTTGCCCGGTTGGCACTGGAAAAATCCCGGAAGATGGTAGCCAAATTCCAGAAAATGGGATTACTATAGATATTGGCTTCGGGTGTTGGTGCATGTCCATGAAAAAGCAACCTATCATCAACTCACACCTGGCAGTGGTCGGTTTGGAAGCTCTCTTCAGCGAAGCGGAGCTGACGATTGACGAATGGTTGTCCAGACTGTCGGAATACAACTCATGAGCGATGCCTGACGTTTCTGAGGGATGCCAATCTCCTCAGAAGGCGCTGCGGTTCAGGCCGTTTTCAAAGGTTTTCCTGAAGTTTTTGCCGAGATTTTTTAGATATTTCCCGAAGATTTGGGGCGCTTGAGTCCTGATTTTTGGGAGATGGGCTTTGGGAAGTGGGTTTTGGGGGATGAATTTTGGGAGATAGTTTTGGGAAGTGAGCTTTAAGCGTCGGATTTTGGCCCCTTTGCCGAATCTGAGGAAAACTTTCAAAATCTGCTTTCAGAATTCGCTTCCGAGTGCTGCTCGTTGGCTCTGAGAAAAATTCCAAGCAGATGTTGTAGGCAGAGGTGCTGAGCAGGGATTGTCAGAGATCTCTGGATGAGACCCTGTGGCTAAAAATATCGGATTGGAAGCAAGGCATTCCAGACAAAGCATCGGTACCAAGATATAGCTATATTCGAGTGGGTTCGGACATCGAAAGATAAAGGGGATTTGGGGCTGCGCCCCCAGCCAGGGGTTTCCCCCCTGCACCCCGTCCTAACCAAGCTATTTGCAGCTATATCGATACCAAGAACTGGCTCGGTCAGCCCCATCATCAGCCCTGATATGGCTGGTGAGCAAGGCAATGAAGCAGCGGTCCTGGTGGTTCGCATTTGGTTTCCGCTAGTCGGAAAATCCAGGGTGCGGAGGCCTTGTTTTGAAAAGTCCTTGGCAAGAGGGTTGCGGGTTTTGGCTCGGCTTCCAAAGCATCTCGAAAGCTCCGATGGCGATCGCTTCGGAAAGTCCTGAGGATTCTGGGCTCTGGGTTTCTCAAAAAAAGTGATTGACCTCAAACGGTGAGGTCAATTGGTTGAGGGCGTGTTTTGGCACGCGGGTTTTGACATGTAAGCAAACACCTACAAACGAGGGTTTTCGAGATGATGCAAATGGTTTCGCAGCGGTTGGAAGGGCAGTTCTTGGCACCGGTGGGGGTGCACTACATCCTGGAATTGTACGATTGCCCTTTTGAGTTGCTGAACGATTTGGAATTTGTGATGCAATCCCTGAAGGAGGCGGTGATCAAGGCGCGGGCGACGCTGTTGGGGGAGGTTTCCCATCAGTTTCATCCGCAGGGGGTGACGGCGTTGCTGTTGTTGTCGGAGTCGCACATTTCGATTCACACCTGGCCGGAAAGCGGCTACGCGGCTTTGGACATCTTTACCTGCGGCGATCACGCGATGCCGGATCGGGCTTGCACCCACCTCAAAGAGGTGTTTCAGTCGGGTCGTCACGCCATTTTCAAGCTGCCCCGCAACAAGCCGGCGTTTACGTTGCCGCGGTTTGATACGGCGGAGGAGTTGGCTTTGGCCGTTTGCTAGGTTGGGGGGCGTTGGTCGCCCTCGCCGGCGCCCCTTGGCTTCCCGATCCAATTCAACTTTGGGAGAGCAAGGGGCGATCGCCGGGGAGGGGGGCCACCGGTTCCGTGAGGGCAAAGGTGCCTGCGAGCAACCACTGTTTGAGGGTTTGGGCGGCCTGTTCGGCACGGTGAGGGCTGGCGAGGGGGGCGGTGCGTACGGTTTTGCCTTGGATTTCCAGCTTGCCCGATCGCAACTGGGCGTAGGTGGCGGTGCCGAAGGAGGGGCGAACCCGGCGGGGAATGGAAAAATCAACGATGGGGGCCACAATTTCGCGATCGGCAACGGCGGCCCGGGTGGCCAAGTCCCCGTCCAACAGCGGAATTGGCACGGCAATGCCCACCGATAGGGCCGGGCCGTACTGCCGGAAATAACAGGGATGCACCCATTCCGGGGTCATGGTTTTGGCATCGCCGATGAGGGCGAGGGTGGCGGCGGGGCCGATGGGGGTGTCGTTGGGGAGGCGCTTTTGCAACGGAAAGTGTTGGGTGCCCTCCCAAGCAATGTAGCCGACGCCCCCTCCCATAAAGATGCGGGTGCCGATACCGATGGTGCGCAATTGGGGATCGTTCCAGAGGGGGGCGATCGCCCCTGGGTTGCCGTAGACGGCGTTGCCAAGGCGGGGCAGCAAAGGCCCCAAATAGGTGTGCAACACCTGCTCGCTGCTGTTGACGCCCACAATAAAGTTTTGGTAAATGCCCCGGGGATGCCACAGGTAGAACTGGTTGACGGTGTCTTTGGCGATCGTGGTTTCCCAGTCGGGGCGGGGGTAGAGGTCGTTGGGGCGGCCGGTGGCGACCAGGGGGAGGCTTTGACCGGCAATCAGATCGGCGATGACCTGGGCACCGGTGACGGGGATGGACTCGGGGTCGGTGGCGGGGGCTTCGTGGGTGGCGCCGATGTAGACATCCACCGCACCGAGACCGGTGTTGACCGGTACGCCATGGATGCGGCATTCCTGCAGGCGAATGGGGGGATCGGTGTGCCCCAGGTTCAGGAACGCGCCGCAGGATTCCATGGGCTCGAAGGTGCCGGCGGTAACAACGTGGGTATTGGCTGCTGCGTAGGCCAAACCCTGGCTCTGCACCAAAGTTTTGTATTCGCTGGCGGTGCGCACTTGGGCGGTGCCCGCGGTCAACTGGGCGTTGATGCCGGCGATCGTGCGGGGGTCAATCATCGCTCGCCTCGGTGGGCCAAAAATCCAACCGACCGCCGACCATTACTTCGGCGATCGCTGTGTAATCTTGGCTAAATTGCCGCAGGGTATTTAACAGGACATCCAGGGCCAAGGCATCGGTGGTGCCCAAATCAAACCAACAGCGGGCCCACTCCCCCTGATACTCAACCTCTCCTTGGTTGTGCATCACCGACATCATGTCGTCGGCAGCGGCTTCGTTGTCGTAGTCCAGGTAGCTAATGTCGGCACCGGCCTCTTGCACCTGCAGGTTGACGGCATTAAATCCCCCCAATTTGCCGAGGAGGTACCAGGAGGCAAGGATTTCTTCGAGGTATTGCCGGTCTTCGCCGGTGGGGGCGTTGGCAAACCGGAACCAAATCCAACAGTCGAACCAGTCGCATTCGCGAAAGCTTACGTTCATAATAGGGGCGAAGGCTACAGCGCGTTATGACCGAATCTTCATTATCCCACCTCGACGAGACCGGTACCGCTCGGATGGTGGATGTATCTGCCAAGGATGTGACCCTGCGCACGGCGATCGCCCGCTGCGAGGTGGCGATGCAGACCACGACCTTGGATGCGATTCAGGCGGGGAACGTGCCCAAAGGGGATGTGTTGGGCACGGCGCGGCTGGCGGGGATCATGGCGGCCAAGCAAGCATCGGTGTTGATTCCGTTGTGCCATCCCATTCCCCTCCATTCGGTGGAGGTGCGGATTTTTCTGGACGAGAACATTCCCGGCTATCAAATCGAGGCGGAGGTGCGGGCGGAAGCCAAAACGGGGGTGGAAATGGAAGCGCTGGTGGCGACCACGGTGGCGGCGTTGACCCTCTACGACATGGCCAAGGCCCTGGAAAAACCATCACCATTTCGGCGGTGCGGTTGGTGAGCAAAACCGGCGGCCGGTCTGGGGATGTTTGGGTGCGCTAGGCATCGCCTAAAATCGGGACGATGCAAGGGAACCAAAACGATGGATTTGCGGCAAGCGGTGTGGCTCGATTTTCGGTTGGCGGTGTTGTTCACGGTGATCGCGCCTTTGGGTCTCCTGGTCTGGACTTTTCAAGTCAAAAGCAACCCCATCTGGCGATCGTTGGTCATTTATTGGCGCGTTTCGTCGTTGTTGGCCATTTCGGTTTACCTGTTGATGGCGGCGAACCCCTTGGCGTACCTCACCGGTTGGCTAGCCCGGATTCTGATCCCGGTGGGGCTCTGGTTCTGGAGGGATATCAACGATGCGGTGGACATTTTGCCGGGTAAGCTGGCTTTTGCCTACCGGTCGTGGCGCTGGGCCATGACTTTTTATTGCGGGGTCGGTACGGTGTTTGGGCTGACCTTTTTGCCCTGCCTGGTGTCGGCGCAACCGGCCTGTGGGGTTTTGGCAGAAGTGCCCTTGGCGTTCAAGGACATTTTTCATCGGGGGGTGCCGGCGAATACCCTCGGCTTGTGGGGGGGGCTGGGGTTGGCGGTCTACGCCCTGTATTTCGTGGTCTTTTTGACGGTGGGTTTGCCCCGTACCGGTCGTTTTGCCCTGCGGGGTTAGGTTTTGAGCCATCTGCTGTCGGTTTTGATGAGGCTGTATGTCCCGTTGCTGGCGATCGCCGGGCTGGGCTGGTTTGGCAAGCGCTGGGTGCCGGCGGCGGTGCCCGATCGCCTAGGCCAGGGGTTGTTTTGGCTGGGGATTCCGTTCACAATTGTGGTGTTTCTGCGGCGGGCAACGTTTACGGGGGCGGTGTGGTTGGCACCGGTGCTGGCCTGGACTGGAATTGTTTTGGCGTTGGGGTTGACGTGGTTGTGGGTGCAGCGGCGCGGCTTGGCGTTGCCGACCCAAGGCAGTTGCTTTTTGGCGACCATGGCCGGCAATACCGGCTATTTGGGCTATCCTGTCCTCCTGACGCTTTATGGGCCAGAACCCTTTGCCTGGGTGCTGTTTTACGACCTGTTTGGCTCGACCATTGCCGCCTACTCGTTGGGGGTCGCCCTGGCGGCCAAATGCGGCGGCGGGGCCATTCCAGGGCCCGCCGTAGCGCTGGCGGTACTCAAAAATCCGGTCTTGTGGAGCTTTGGCGTGGGGTTGATGGCGCGATCGTGGCCCGTGCCTGCCGCCGTGGAACCCGTGCTGACAGGTTTGGCCTGGACGGTGATTGCTTTGGCTTTGGCGTTGATTGGGATGCGCTTGGGGGGACTGGGCGATCGCTGGCGGGAAGTGTTGCCCCTGGCTTTGCTCAAAATGGTCTTGGTGCCAACCCTGTTGCTGGGATTAACCCTCCCGCTCGGTTTGGAGGGGCCGCCCCGGGCGATCGTGGTGCTGCAGGCGGCCATGCCTCCGGCTTTCGCTACGTTGGTGTTGGCCGAAGCCTATCATTGGACATTTCTTTGACGGTGGGCACCCTCAGCCTGGGCTCCCTGCTGTGGCTATTGCTGTTGCCGCTGTGGTTGTGGATTTTGGGGTGTTGTTGACCCAGTTCTATTTCCACAAACTCACGCCACAGAAGAGTTAAGTACGACTACGGGCGCGATCGCCCATCCATCTCCACCGACACCAGCGCCCCTCTACCAACAATCTTTCCCACTCAAGACTCTGGCGCTGGCAACATAACGGCCCCGTTCACCCGCCGCTAACAACCTCTCGAACCCAACAAAAAAACTTTCAACGGTCGGTGTGCAACGGGATTGTTAGACAGATAGTTAAACTAGCTCCTTAAGCAATCAATCCGAGATACCCAAAGCAGAGAAGAAATGGTTATAGACAGTATCTAAATATGGATTCAAACAATCATCTTTAGAGTATTTTCTAGAGTAATAATCTCTAAAATCCATATTATCTCCCTCACTATCAAGTCTCTTTTCTGCTAGCGCTGCAATCAATTCTGTACCAACAATACCCAGAAAGTACTCTAATTCCTCGACTGCAATAGTATGCCAATGATAGTTTTTAGGAATTGAAGGGTATAACTGTCTAATCTCATCTCTCAGAATCGAATTAAGAAAGTAAGAGCGGTCATAAATGATTACAACCCGTTCACTTATACAAATATTATTAAACCAATCAGGAGGAGTACACAAACCGTTGTCTAAGTCATGCTCAAATTCATACATCTGGTGAACACCAGAACCGATACTTTTAGTAAGGTTGTGTTGAATCTCTTGTAGTTCGCCCCATTTTTTTGCATTCAGATAGAGACCTGCTTGTTTAACCTCTATTAAAATAGCCAAATCATTCTTGATGACAAACCAATCTGGCGTATCCTTAGGTTTTTTTTGGGTTCCGTATCTCCATTCCTGTTTTACATTATCCTCACCAAATACTTCTTTGAGGAGCAAGCCAATATATCGTTGAAAAACGTCTCCGAAGGAACTCCGAAATTGATTTCCTTTATCAGTCATGAAATAGTCTGCTAGCAAGAAATAAAGACCTCTAGTTACTTTTTCATAAATCAAAGACGGTATGGGCGTTATATAAACTTGGGGAAAGCCAGGTTTGACGTTTCGGTCTGGAATAATTGCAGGTTTAAGATAAAGGGGATTAAAGCGAAATTTGTCATAGCTAATATTAGGGGGAATATCAGCTCTTGATTGAGTTCGGAAATCTTGGTAACCACAAGAAATAAAATTCACAAAAGCTTGCTGTTTTTCAATGTCAAAATATTTTTTAATGGAATCAGAATATTTTTCCAGTTCGTCATATAAACGAAAAAATCCCCCTTCAGATCTACCTGTAAATGCCAGAGCTAATATTAAAATTTCCTCTAAAGTTAAACCAGAAATAGTCTGAATTGCAACGTCTACATCAACCTTGCTATTATTCGCCACTTTATTCCATAAGTCTTTATATATAATTAAAGTTCTTGGTAATAGATGGCGAGCTTCACGATCATAGTCAAACTGAGATGCACCAAATCTAATAAGACAGCCTTGAGGATTACTTTCATCTTCTTGAAATGGGTCTGGAAGACCAAAAAACATATCAATTGCTGTCAGTAGTTTATCTATGGACATATCTTGACTATGATAATCATTAGAGTTTTCAATCAGTAGCATTGATAAATAAGCTAAAACCCCATCAAAAACTGGCACACCTTTGATATGATGTATTCCTTGATTAGACTTGAGAATCTTGTGGGATATCTCTCCTATAAATCTAAGTGCGTCACAAAGCTTAAACTGTCTTAGATACTGGGCTATATCGCTTGAGGAATAATGTTTGCCTCCCATAGGGGAGTAAGTGATTATATTCTTGCCTGCAATATTTCCTTCAAATCTACTCATAGCGCTTAGTTCTTTACAATTCCAAGCTGTAACGAAGCTATTCAAAATCTATTAATCGCTTAAAGTGTAGACAAATTAATGAATCTGTCTAACTAAGGGTTATGCGGCGGGTCACCGCATAACACATTGAGCAAAAAAAGCGCAAAAATCAAGACAGCTAATGACTTTGCACTAAATTACCCCGCGTTAGCGAAGATGTCAAGGCGGCGCAGACGAAATCGAGGGCTTTGCAGCCTAACACTTCAGGTTTTTCCTTGATGGGCAATGATTTGGCAAACCGTAACAAAGTATTACGACTGTTTAACACGCTGGCAAGGTTTTCGTAAACGACCTTTTCACCGGT
>JAAUUG010000057.1 GCA_012031195.1 Oscillatoriales cyanobacterium SM2_1_8 | reverse complement strand
AATTAAAATTGACACGGTTTTCCCTGCCCAACGAAAGTCTAATAGAACCAATACGGGGGCTTCGCCCCTGCGACCCGACTTGTTTTGTCTCGTCGCTATGCAAAACAGCTATATTTTTTCACGCCCAACGATCCTTCTTTGGAGGGGACGGGGGAATACCCTTGCGGCGGTGCCCCCCTCCCACGGTTTGTGGGGAACCAATTCGTCTCAACCTCTAAAAATCCTAAAACGGAATGTCATCGGGTTCCGAGAAGGTGGGCGGCGGCGGGCTCATCACCGCATCGTGGCTTTGGGGCTGGGAGCTCGGGCCGGGGCGGCCTCGATGGGAGCGGCTTCCCCCACCCGGTACACCCGCCGCAACACCATTTCCGCCTGCTTTTCCTTGCGATCGCCCTTTTCCAGGGTGTTGATGTGCAGCCGTCCTTCCAAAACCAGGCGATCGCCCCGGCGGTAATTGCGTTCAATTTCCTCGGCTAAGTCGCGCCAACCCGTCACCTTCAACCGTTGCCGCGAATCATCCCGCGGGCTGGCAAACTCCACGACAAAGTCCGTCACTGGCACCCGCTCCGGGGTGTAGCGCAATTGAGGATTTTCGGCAACTTCCGCCATTAGCAAGAAAGAGTTCATGGCTACGGCCAACGCATCACCCCGCATTGTAAGCGGATTGGGGTTCGGATGAAAGCAGGACAAAATTTAACCCAAGTGATACAGTAAGGCCCAGACTTGTCTTGGGTTGCAATGGTGGTCGCCCTGTGTTGGAACCGGCAATTTTCGGACTGTTGGCCGTGGATGTGGGGATGCTCACCGTGACCATCAACAAAGCTTATCAAGCGCAAAAAGCCGGGGCCAGAGCCCGGCAACAGCAAGAAGAAGAGGAGACCCTGACCCGCTACGAAGCCGCGCAACCCGCCAGCGGCTATCCCCAGGGGGGATGGGAGTTCAAAATTGTCCGCTCTTCGTTTCGGCGTTTTCGGTATCGGCACGTGTTGCAAGCGGTGTGCGAAGAAGAAGCCCAAAGCGGCTGGATTTTGTTGGAAAAACTGGACGATGAACGCCTGCGGTTTCGCCGGCCGGTGGCCTTTCGCGCCAACGATCGCCTGGTGGCTCGCGATTCCTACCGCACTTTACTACGGCCCCCCGGCCGAATTGGTCTCCTTGCTGTCTTTGCTCTGTTTGCTGACCTTGCTGGCTTTTCCCGCCTATTGGGGGTACACCTTCGTTCAAAATTTGCTGGATCGCATCGAAGTTCGACCGCCGCAATCGGCCCCCACGGTTCCACCGCCCCCACCGACCCGACCCCGCCCCCTGCGGGGTTGATGCCAGCTTTTGTCCGGCTTTACAATCGTCGGAAACCAGGCTAAGGTAAACGCCGTCTTCCTTCGGGAACCTGCAGGGTTGGCTGCTGTCTCGTGCTTTTGAGTTGTTTGGGCGGTTGGCAGCACCGGGCGGGTCAAAAACTACAGATTGGAAGCCATAGCGAGGAAAGGGCATGGATACGCGCAGCGATCGCACCTACCAAACCTTCGGGCAAATTTGGGGGATTGTGGGCGGACTGGTGGGCACAATCGTCGGCGGGGGCGGTTTGCAAGCCCAAGAGCGTCGGGTATTTGTCACCCCCACCGGTCAAGATGGCAACACCTGCAGCAGCCAACCCTTTCGTACCGTCACGGCGGCCCTGCGGGTCTGCGGTCAATCTGGCACCGTTGTCCAAGTTGGGCCCGGCACCTACAGCCAAGGGGAAACGTTCCCGCTGCAAGTGCCCGACGGCGTCACTTTGCTGGGCAATCCCCAGACCAAAGGCCAGGGAATTGTGGTGCGGGGGGGCGGACGGTACCTCAGCCGCACCTTTGCCAGCCAAAACGTGGCGGTGGTGCTGGGCAACCAAGCCCAACTGCAGGGACTGACCGTCATCAACCCTGGCGATCGCGGCTATGGGGTCTGGCTGGAATCGGCCCGGGATGCCATTGTGGCTCACAACACCCTCCGCGACTCGGTGCACGACGGGTTGTTTTTGACGGGCAGCACCACGGCGTTGGTGGTGGACAACGTGTTTACCGGCAACCGGGGCAGCGGAATTTCGGCGGTGGGCAGCAGCCGGGGGGAAATTCGCAACAATGTTTTGGAAAACACCGGCTTTGGGCTGTCGATCGGCAAAACCGCCGAAGTGGTGTTGTTGCAAAACCGGATTGTCCGCAACGTAGAAGGGGTGGTGATCAGCGACGGGGCGGCCCCCAGTTTGCGGGGCAATACCATCGCCGACAACCAACGCAACGGCTTGGTGGTGCTTAGCCATCGCGCCGGCAACTCGGGCCCCGACCTTGGCACCACGGCGGATCCGGGCCGCAACACGTTTGGTGGCAACGGCGATCGCGATGTGCACAACTTGGCGGCCATCCCCCTCGCCGCGGCCGGCAACCAACTCACCCCAGGCCGCACCCGGGGGGCAATCAATTTCACGGCGGCCGTGGCTCCGCCCAAACCCAGCCAAATCGCCCAGGGCACCACGGCCCCGGTGCGCCCGATCGCCCTGCAAACCCCGGTGACCCCTTCTGTCCCGGCGACCCCGGCCGCTGGCATTGCGATTCCGATCGAACGTCGCTACCCCGGGGCGCCGGTGGTTTCCACCAACCCCCAAAACGGCCAGCGGTTGCCCCAGAGCATTTCGATCGATCGCTTGCCGCCCATCACCAGCCAATTGCCCCCCGGTGTATCGCCGGTGGCGGCCCCCCGGTTCCGATCCCTGCCGCCGACGGCCCCCCCCCGGTGCCCGCGCCAACCTCCGGTTTCGGGTGATTGTGGCCGCTCCCTCCGAAGCCACGGCGTTGAAAATTCGTGAACTGGCCCCCAACGCTTTCCCCACCGGCCGCCAAGGTCAGCTCTTTTTGCAAACCGGTGCGTTCAGCACCCGCGATCGCGCCAACGAACAGTTGCAAACCCTCCAAGCCGCCGGCTTGCGGGCGATCGTCGAGTCGCTCTAGGCCGGCTTCCCTCAGCCTGTCCTCAGGAATCGGGGAGTGGGGATCCAAAACTCTGGTTCCCCTTCTCCCTGCTTGGGAGAAGGGGTTAGGGAATGAGGGAAAACAAAGAACCCAGATTGGGCAAGAATTTCAGCAAAACCTCCCCCGTCGAACCCACCCATGCCTCTGGTGCTTCTTTTGGAATCAAGAGAAGCGCCCTTGTCCATTATGCTAAAATGGTGGGCTTGGGTTTAGGTAAAAGCATGGCACAGAATTGGTTGGGGGCGGATCTGTGGGTAACGGAATACATCACGCCGGTGGATGTATACGCCCATGGCGTATCGCGGATTCTGGCATTTCAAAAGACCGCTTTTCAGGAAATGTACGTCGTGGAGAGCGAATCCTACGGCAAGGCGCTGGTGCTGGATGGCAAGTGGCAGTCTTGCACGGGGGATGAGTTTTTGTACCATGAGCCCTTGGTGCATCCGGCGGCGGTGCACCACGGCGCGCCTCGCCAGGTGTTGATTTTGGGCGGGGGGGGAAGGGGCTACGTACCCGGGGAAGTGTTGCGGTGGCAGACCGTCGAGAAGGTGGTGATGGTAGACATCGACGGCGAGGTGGTGGAAGCCTGTCGGCAGCATTTGGCGGAGATGCACTGCGGTTCCTTCGATGACCCACGGTTTGAATTGAAGGTGGGGGATGCCCTGGTGTATTTGGATGAGACCCAAGAGGATTGGGACATTGTGATTTCCGATCTCACCGATCCAATTGAAGAGGGGCCCTCTTTCAAGCTGTTCACGAAGGAGTATTTTGCCCGGGTGCGCAACGTGCTGACCCCCAACGGCATTTTTGTGTTGCAGTCGGGGTCGGTCGCTCCGGCCAATTTGCCCATCTATGCCCGGTTGGCCCACACTCTGCAATCGGTGTACCGCTACGTGCAACCCTACATCACCTATGCTTCGACCTATGGCGCCCCCTGGGGCTTTTTGCTGGCGAGCGATCGCCCGCTGCCGACCGCAATCGATCCCCAGGCGGTCGATCGCCTGTTGGCGGAAAAAGTGAGCGGCCCCTTGAAAATGTTTGACGGGACGACCATGCTGGGGCTGTTGCACCCGCCGGCCCACATTCGGCAGGCGATCGCGGCGGAAACCGAGGTCTACACCGAAGCCCATCCGCCCAAGTTTTTCGGCAAGGGAATTTTGGGGTGATGGAAACCACCATTTGTTTGCAAGGGGTGCGCGCCTACGGGTACGTGGGGTTGCTGCCCGAAGAAAATGTGTTGGGGCAATGGTTTGAAGTGGATGCGGTGTTGGCGGTGGATTTTCGGGCCGCAACGGTATCCGATGACATCGTCGATACCTACGACTACCGGCAGGCGATCGCGGCGATCGAGACCACGATTCAGACCAGCCCCTTCAAGTTGGTGGAGCGGCTGGCCGGTGAAATCGCCGAACGTTTGTTGGCGGATGAGTGGGTGACCCGCGCCACCGTGAAGGTGAAAAAGTGGCCGCCGATTCCGAATTTTACGGGTTCGGTGGCCGTGGAAATCACCCGCGCCCGCACCCGCCCTTGGCACGAATAGGCGTGGACTTGGGGGACATGACCAAACCCCGATCGTGGGGGCAAGGCGATCGGGGTAAACTAAACCCATTTGGGACAGGAGTACCGGGCTTTGATTGAACGCTATACGTTGCCGGCGATCGGCAAGTTTTGGACCGAAACCTACAAATACGAAACCTGGTTGCGGGTCGAAATCGCCGTGTGTCGGGCCCAGGCAGAGTTGGGGTACATTCCCGCAGCAGCGGTGGCGGAAATCGAAGCCAAAGCCAAATTTGACGTGGCCCGCATCGAAGCCTTGGAACAGGAAGTGCGCCACGATGTGATCGCGTTCCTCACCAACGTCAACGAGCATGTGGGGGACGCCGGTCGTTACATTCACTTGGGGCTCACCAGCTCCGATGTGCTGGATACGGCTCTGGCCCTGCAACTCAGCGATAGCCTGGCGGTGATTTTGCAGCAATTGGAGGCTTTGGCCCAAGCCATTCGCTACCAGGCCCAGCAACACCGCCGCACGATCATGGCGGGGCGCACCCACGGCATCCACGCCGAGCCGATCTCCTTTGGGTTCAAGCTGGCCGGGTGGTTGGCGGAAGTGAACCGGCATCGGGAGCGGTTGGCCGCCGTGGCCCGTCACATCGCCGTGGGCAAAATTTCCGGAGCCGTGGGCACCTACGCCCATCTGGATCCTCGGATCGAGGCGATCGCCTGCCAAGCCCTGGGGCTGCGGCCCGATTGTGCTTCCACCCAAGTGGTTTCCCGCGATCGCCATGCCGAGTTTGTGCAGGCGTTGGCGTTGGTGGGGGCTTCGGTGGAGCGGTTCGCCGTGGAAATTCGCAACCTGCAACGCACCGACGTGTTGGAGGTGGAGGAATACTTTGCCCCCGGCCAGAAGGGGTCTTCGGCCATGCCCCACAAGCGGAACCCGGTGCGCTCGGAACGGATCACGGGGATCGCCCGGTTGCTGCGGGGATTTGCGGTCACCGCCCTCGACAACGTGGCGCTGTGGCACGAGCGGGACATCTCCCACAGCGCCGCTGAGCGGGTGATTTTGCCCGATAGCTGCATCGCCGCCTACTATTTGCTGACGGAGGCCGCCGATCTAATTCAAACCCTGCTGGTGCATCCCGAAAACATGCGCCGCAATTTGTACTGCTATGGCGGGGTGGTGTTCAGCCAACAGGTGTTGTTGACGCTGGTGGCCAAAGGTTTGAGCCGAGAAGAAGCCTACGCGATCGTGCAGGGGCACGCCCACCAAGCTTGGAACCAAGAAGGGGGAGATTTCCGGCGGTTGCTGACCGAGGATGGGCGGGTGGCGGCGCTGCTTTCGCCGACGGAACTGGCGGACTGCTTCGACAGCGATCGCCACCTGCGGCACCTGGACGAAATCTACCAGCGGTTGGGGATTTAGGGCCGTCGCGGGGGAATTTGGTAGCACTGATTACACTTGACTCGGGCAAAACTTCATATTGTCTTTACCCATATCGGGTAGAGAGAGCGCCGTGACAGTTGCTGCGGAATCCACCAAGCTCAACAAGTTTGAGAAACTCAAGGCGGAAAAAGATGGCTTGGCCGTGAAGGCCGAGTTGGAAGCCTTTGCCGAGATGGGTTGGGAGAACGTCCCGGAAAGCGATCGCGACGTGCGGTTGAAGTGGCTGGGGTTATTTTTCCGGCCGGTGACCCGGGTCTGTTCATGTTGCGGCTGCGGGCACCGGGGGGCATCCTGACGGCGACCCAAATGCAAACCCTGGCGGCGATCGTGGAGCGGTGTGGGGAGCATGGCAGCGCCGACATCACCACCCGCCAAAACCTGCAGTTGCGGGGAATTCGCCTCGAAGATTTTCCGGGGATTTTCCGGCAATTGCGGGAAGTGGGGCTAACCTGCGTGCAATCGGGGATGGACAACGTGCGCAACCTCACCGGGTCGCCCATGGCCGGTTTGGATGCCGACGAGCTTTACGATACGCGATCGCTCATGCAGCAATTGCAGGATGCCTTGACCAATCACGGGGAAGGCAATCCCGAATTTGCCAACCTGCCCCGCAAGTTCAACATCGCGATCGACGGCAGCCGCGAAAACTCCGTCCATGCCGAAATCAACGACATTGCCTTTGTGCCCGCTTTGCGGGAGGGGGAATTTGGGTTCAACGTGTTGGTGGGGGGCTTTTTTTTCGGCCACGCGGGTGGCGGCGGCGGTGCCCTTGGCGGCTTGGGTGCGGCCAGAGCAAGTCGTGGAACTGAGCTTAACGATTTTGCGGGTGTACCGGGACAACGGGGCCCGCGCCAACCGGCAAAAATCGCGGTTGATGTGGCTGTTGGACGAGTGGGGCATCCCCAAATTCCGGGAAGCGGTGGCGGCCCAACTGACGTTTCCGTTGTGGCCGGCGGTGGCCGAAGACGAATACCGTTGGGAGCGGCGGGATTTTGTCGGGGTGTTTCCGCAAAAACAAGCAGGGTTGCACTGTGTGGGGTTGCACGTGCCGGCGGGTCGCCTCAGCGCCGAAGAGATGTACGCTTTGGCCCGCATGGCGGAGGTGTATGGCACCGGCGAGCTGCGCCTGACGGTGGAGCAAAACGTGCTGATTCCCCATGTGCCGGGCGATCGCCTGGAAATTCTGCCCCAGGAGCCCCTCTTGCAAAAATTCCCCCTGAATCCGCCGCCGATCCAGCGGGGGGTGGTGTCCTGCACCGGGGCCAAATACTGCGGGTTTGCGCTGGTGGAAACCAAGGCCCGGGCCGTGGCGATCGCCGCCGAACTGGATCGCACCGTGGCCGTACCCAAGCCGGTGCGGATGCATTGGACGGGATGCCCCAACTCCTGCGGTCAGCCCCAGGTGGCGGACATTGGGTTGATGGGGGCCAAAGCCAAAAAGGACGGCAAAGTGGTGGAGGGGGTCAACATTTACCTGGGGGGAAAGGTGGGCCCCGATGCCCATTTGGGGGAATGCGTCGCCAAAGCCGTCCCCTGCGAAGACCTGGTTCCCGTTTTGCAAGACATCTTGGTGCGTTGTTTTGAGGGGCAGCCCCGAGCCGGGGATCGGTCCTGCACCGCCGGCCCTGGTGGTGATGCCGCCCACCCCCACCGCGACGCCGCGCCAGAACCCGAGTCCCCGCCCCCCACCCGGCAGGTCATCTTTGGGCGATCGGGCAAAGAAGCCCAATGGAACGGTCGGTTGTCGCTGTTGGAACTGGCGGAACAAGCCGGTTTGGCGGCCCCCAGCGACTGTCGCAGCGGCAACTGCGGCACCTGCAAACAACGGCTGACCGCGGGGCAGGTCACCTACTTTCAAGAACCCAACGCCCTCAGCGAGGAGGAGCAAGCCGCAGGCTTTGTCCTGGCCTGCAGCAGCCACCCCGCCACCCCTACCGTCCAACTGGACTGGTAGCTTTTTCCTTCCCATTTCCTTGGTACATCTAGTTTTGTGAGGTTTGGCATGAGTGCATTTTCGCGGCGTAAATTTCTGGCCACCGCTGGCGTGACCACCCTGGGCACCCTGCTCACCCGGGGCTGTGGCAGCTCAGAACCCCCTGCGCCATCGGCCACCGAAACCGCAGCCCCGGCGGCCAACGTCAACCCGGCGGATGCCCCGGAAACCCCCAAAGCCAAACTGGGGTTCATTGCCCTGACGGATGCGGCGCCGCTGGTGATTGCCAAAGAAAAGGGATTTTTTGGCAAGTACGGCATGACCGAAGTGGAGGTAATCAAGCAGGCCTCTTGGGGGTCACCCGGGACAACTTGGTGTTGGGTTCCGATGGCGGCGGCATTGACGGGGCGCACATTTTGACCCCCATGCCCTACCTGATTTCCGAAGGGATTGTCACCGATGGCAAAAAGGTTCCCATGTACATTTTGGCGCGGTTGAACCTCAACGGCCAGGGCATTTCCCTCAGCAATGCCTTCAAGGACAAGAACGTGACCCTGGACAGCGCTCCCCTCAAAGGGGCGTTAAAAAAGGTGGCCGTGACGTTTCCGGGGGGCACCCACGACATGTGGATGCGTTACTGGCTGGCGGCGGGCGGCATCGAGCCGGTGAAGGACCTGGACGTGATTGTGGTGCCACCGGCGCAAATGGTGGCCAACGTCAAGGCTGGAGCCATGGATGCGTTTTGTGTGGGCGAGCCCTGGCCCCTGCAAACGGTGAATCAGGACGTGGGGTACACCGCCTTCACCACCGGCGAGTTCTGGAAGGATCACCCGGAAAAGGCGTTTGCGATGCGGGGGGAATGGGTGGACAAAAACCCCAAGGCGACCAAGGCTTTGCTGATGGCGGTGCAGGAGGCCCAGCAATGGTGCGACAACCCCAGCAACTACGAAGAGATGTGCCAAATTGTCGGGCGTGACGAGTGGTTCAAGGTGCCGGTGGCGGACATTTTGGATCGCACCAAAGGGAATTTTGATATGGGCAACGGGCGCAAGCTGGAAAACAGCGATTTGCGGCAGACCTACTGGAATCGCAACGCTTCCTATCCGTTCAAGAGCCACGATTTGTGGTTTCTCACCGAAAACATTCGCTGGGGTTATTACCCGGCGGACACGGACACCAAAAAACTGGTGG
Source organism: Oscillatoriales cyanobacterium SM2_1_8 (assembly GCA_012031195.1). Classification (GTDB taxonomy): domain Bacteria; phylum Cyanobacteriota; class Cyanobacteriia; order Pseudanabaenales; family Pseudanabaenaceae; genus UBA8156. The sequence goes on along the minus strand of JAAUUG010000057.1, from coordinate 3,169 downwards.
ATGCGGTGAACCGGGAAGATTTGTGGCGCGAAGCGGCCAAGGCGTGGGGTCAGGAAGCGGCCATTCCGGCGAGCACGTCGCGGGGGGTAGAGACCTTTTTTGATGGGGTGAAGTTCGATCCGGAAAACCCGAAGGCTTACCTGGATAGCCTGAAAATCAAGTCCCTGAAGGCTTGAAATCTTCCCCTGTTTTTATAGCTATATTCGGGTAGATTCGGACATCAAAGGAAAAGGGGGGTTGGGGGCTGCGCCGTTCGACTGAGCGCTCACGCCGAAGTCCCCAGCCAGGGGTTTCACCCCTGCAACCCGTCCCAACCAAGCTATTTACAGCTATATTTCTAGGAGAAAGCCGATGACTGCTTCATCCACTACGGGCGTTGCCAAACCCCCTGGCGCCGCCAAAGACTGGTTGCAAAAGCTGGGGCCCCAAGTCTTGCCGCCGTTGTTGCTGTTGATTTTTCTGCTGTTTGTGTGGGAGGTGTTGTGTGCCGGCGACAAACCCCGACTGCCACCCCCAACCGCCATTGTCAAGGACTCTTGGCGCTTGATTTCCGATCCCTTTTCGATCGCGGCGGTGTGAACAAGGGGCTGGCGTTGCAAATTTGGGAAAGCCTGCGGCGGGTGGCCATCGGCTACACCTTGGCGGCGGTGGTGGGGATCGGCGGCGGCATTGCGATCGGCACCAACAAACTGTTGTTTCGGGCCTGCGATCCGTTTTTTCAGATTTTGCGGACGATTCCACCGTTGGCGTGGTTGCCCATTGCGTTGGCGGCTTTTCGCCAGGTAGAACCTTCATCTATTTTTGTGATTTTTGTAACGGCGGTCTGGCCGGTGTTGATCAACACGGCGGTGGGAGTGCAGGAGGTGCCCCAGGATTATCGCAACGTGGCCCGAGTGTTGCAGTTGCCCCGTTTGCAGTACTTTTGGACAATTTTGCTGCCTTCCGCCGCCCCCTACATTTTCACGGGGATGCGCATTGCCGTGGGTTTGTCCTGGCTGGCGATCGTGGCGGCGGAAATGTTGACCGGCGGCGTGGGCATCGGCTTTTTCATTTGGGATTCCTACAACAGTTCCCGCATGTCCGATCTGATTGTGGCTTTGATCTATGTCGGAGTGGTGGGTTTTGTGTTGGACAAAGCCATCTACTATTTGGGCAAAGCGGTGGTGCAATCGGATGGAACTTGATGTGGGTTTTGATGGCAAGCGGGAAAATGCGATGGCAATGCTGAATTCGATGGATCCGACCTTGGTGCCGACGGCTCCCCCCGCTGATTTTTTGACCTTGACGGGGTTGACCAAGGTGTACCCCACCCCCCGCGGCCCCTTCACCGTTTTGGATGGCATTGATTTGACCGTGGCGGAGGGGGAATTCATCTCGATTATTGGGCACTCCGGTTGCGGCAAGTCCACGCTGCTGAACATGGTGGCGGGTTTCACCAAGCCGACGACGGGGGAAATTCGGGTGCAGTCGCGGTTGGTGACGAAGCCCGGGCCCGATCGCATGGTGGTGTTTCAGAATTATTCGCTGCTGCCATGGTTGACGGTTTACGACAACATCGATTTGGCGGTGAAGACGGTCTATCGCGATCTCCGCAAACCCGATCGCCAAGCGCTGGTGGAAGAGCACCTGGAGATGGTGGGGCTATCTGAGGCGGCCCGCAAAAAACCAAGGCAGATTTCTGGGGGGATGCGGCAACGGGTGGCGATCGCCCGGGCGTTGGCCATTCGTCCCCAGGTGTTGATCTTGGATGAACCGTTTGGGGCTTTGGATCCCATTACCCGCGAAGAGTTGCAGGATAAATTGTTGGAAATTTGGCGGGAACACCGGCTGACGGTGTTGGCGATCACCCACGAGATCGATGAGGCGATTTACCTGAGCGATCGGATTGTGATGATGACCAACGGGCCGGCGGCCAAAATTGGGGAAATTGTATCGGTGCCGTTTCCCAGACCGCGCAACCGTCAGGCGATCGCCGAAGACCCGGATTACTACACCCTCCGCAACCACCTTTTGGATTTTCTGTTCCATCGCTTTGCCCTCCACGATGAGGACTGATGGCCCCCTCTTGCCCCCTGCCCCAGCCTGATATTCAAGGAGAATCCCGTGTTTCCCAAGTGTGAATTGCCCAGCGGCCCCAAATTCCTGGAAATTGATGCCGTCGATCGGGTGTTTCCGACCCCCCAGGGGCCCTATGTGGCCCTCCAAGGCATTGACCTCACCATCGAACCGGGGGAATTCATTTGCGCCATTGGTCACTCGGGCTGCGGCAAGTCTACCCTGCTCAACATTGTGGCGGGGTTGGATCGGGCGTCTGCCGGTGGGGTCATCCTGGAAGGAAAAGAGGTGCGGGGCCCCGGCCCCGATCGCATGGTGGTGTTTCAGAACCATTCGCTGTTGCCGTGGTTGACGGTGCGCCAAAACATTGCGTTGGGGGTCAACCGGGTGTTTGCCCATTTGCCCAAGGGAGAACGGCGGCAGATTGTGGACGAACACATCGACATGGTGCACCTGCGCCCAGCGGCCGACAAGTACCCCCGGGAATTGTCGGGGGGGATGAAACAACGGGTGGGCATTGCCCGGGCGTTGGCGTTGCGGCCCAAGTTGCTGTTGCTGGATGAACCGTTTGGGGCGTTGGATGCTTTGACCCGCGGTCGTCTTCAGGAACAACTCATGGAGATTTGCAACCATCACCAGATCTCCGCGATGATGGTGACCCACGATGTGGACGAAGCCCTGCTGCTGAGCGATCGCATTGTGATGTTGACCAACGGCCCCGCTGCCCGCATTGGTCAAATTTTAACCGTGGATTTGCCCCGGCCCCGGGAACGGTTGACGGTGGTGAACCACCCCGCCTACTACCGGATGCGGGGGGAATTGGTGGATTTTCTGAACCGGCAAAAGGCCCGGAAACAATTGCAGTTGGCCCGGGCCAAGGGTTTGGTGCGGCAGCGGGAAAACCTGGAGAAAACCACCCTGGATTTGGGGTTTATTCCCCTCACCGATTGTGCCCCCCTGGCATCGCCCTGGAAAAGGGTTTTTTTTGCCGACCAAGGCCTGGACGTGAATTTGGTACGGGGTACCGGTTGGGGGCGATCGCCGAAGATTTGATGGAGGGAAACTCGGATGGGGCGGCGGTGGTCACGGGCCTGCCTGGCCTGACCCTGGGCAT
>JAAUUG010000056.1 GCA_012031195.1 Oscillatoriales cyanobacterium SM2_1_8 | reverse complement strand
CGAACCCAATTGAATATAGCTATAGTCGTTTCAAATGTGTTTGCGACAATCTTACCCTCACCCCCAGCCCCTCTCCCAGGAAGGGAGAGGGGAGTAAAGGCAATCAAAACAATCATAGTCGTTTCATTCTTAACTAAATCGATCATATGGTCATTGTAATTAAGAATGCACCTGTATAGCTGTTTTGCATAGCGACGAGACAAAACAACTCGGGTCGCAGGGGCGAAGTCCCCGTATTGGTTCCATTAGATTTTCGTTGGGCAGGAAAAAATCGTGTCAGTTTTAATTAAAATAACTATATATTTGACTAGATCGGCATTCCCCGGTGCCCGGGCTGGCCAAAGGAGCCGGTTCCTGAGCCTGGGGAAGGGGCACAACCCTATGGGCGTACGGCCTCCAACAACCGCGAAAAGTAGAACTGGGTGGCGGTGAACTCATTGCGCCGAACGACAAACCCGCAATCGGTCAAAATTCGACGAATGTCGCGCTCGCGGTGGAGGTAGGCCCGAGTGGCTTTGCTGGGCCCTGGAAACAGTTCCCCAATTTTTTTCAGCAGAACGTAGTAGGGGTTTTGGGGCGCGAAACTCAGGATCAGCCGTTGGGTCGCCAATCCTGCCAAGTGCGCAATCATGGCGGCCATTTCGGCATCGGGGTAGTGAATCAACACATCCAAGCAAACCACCGTGTGATAGGAGCCGCTGAGGGTCTCCAAATCGGCCACGCTAAACGCTGGGTTGTGGGGATCGGAGGCACGATTTTGGGCTTCGGCAACCATTTTTTCGGAAATGTCGCTGGCGGTGACCGGTACCCCCATTTGCGCCAACGGCAGGCTCAGGCTGCCGGTACCACAGCCGGCATCGCAGACCTGAAGGCGCGACCAATCCACCGGCTGGCGGGGGTGGGTCGCATCGGCCCGAAACCACCCCAAGACCAAATCGACGGTTTGTTGATGGCCTTCGCGGATGTCTCGTTGCACCCGGTTCACTTCTTCGGTACCGTAGATGCGCCGCCAGCGCTCGAACCCGGCCGCGTTGAAGTAGGTTTGCACCGCTTGCTTGTCGGCACTGGGCGTTTTGATGTTGACAGAATTCATGGCAAGTTCAGGGCAAATGGGTTAAAAAGCGGGTTTTACTGGGGGGTGGGGGGGCGAGCAGCCCGGTAATCGGCAAAAGCCAGGCGAATTTGTTCGAGGCGACGGCGGTTTACCCCCAAATCCGATTCTCCCAGCCGCGAGGCCGATCGCATCTCAATTTCGGGGCGATCGGGGAAGTAAAATTCCACATCGTCGACAAACCCCAACAACCGGCTGCGGGATTCGGCCTGGATGTGGCGATCGCCTTGATGCCAAATGGCGGTTCGGGGTACCACCCCCAGAATTTTGAGCAGGTCGGCTTGGGCGGTTTGGCGATCGCCGGTGTAGGCAATCGGGGCAATGAAATGCACGGGGTCGGCGGTGGCGCTGGAAACCACGCAATTGGGGGTGGTGGGACAAGGGGCCAGTTGCCCTTGGGCCAAATCTGGGTGAATCGGACGGGTGCCGGCAAAAGCCCCAACCTGACCGGCGAGGATGGGGATGACCACCGCCAAAATCGCCACCAACAAGCCAAGCCAACGTTTCATAGGTTTCGGGATTGGTTTGTTCAATTTTAGGCCCGGGCCCGCAGGATCAGCCCCAACCCCAACGGCGGCACCAACACCGCCAACAGGGCGATCGCCTGAATTTGGGGGGACAACGTTGCCGTTTCCCAGCGGGTGCCCAGAAATCGAATCAGCACGGCAGCCGTCAGAGCCGCCAACCACAACACAATCAGAGGGCGCATGGGTCAAAATCGGCAGAGCGTCCCTAGCTTACAATGGCCCGAAGCAACGGAGGAGGGGGAACGGTGAGGCAACATTTTGGGGTTGGTTTCGCCACGGCGGTGCTGGTGGGGATAGCCCCGGCGGCCCTAGCGCAGTCGCCAATTCAACTGTTGGAACAGGCCAACCGCAGCCGTGAGCAGGGGCGGTGGGACGAGGCGATCCAACTCTACCGCCGGGTTTTGGTGGCCAACGATCGCCTGGCGGCGGCTCATTTTGGATTGGGGGCCACCCTCCGTCAACAAGGCAACCTGGATGGCGCCATTGCCGCCCATCGCCGGGCGATCGCCCTTGACGAACGCTTTGCCCCCGCCCATTACGGTTTGGGGGTCGCCCTCTTTCAGAAGGGCAATGCGGCAGGGGCCGTGGCGGCCTACGAACGGGCGATCGCCTTGAGCCCCCCGAGTCCGGCGTTGGCCCCGACCTACTACAACCTCGGTTTGGCCGAAGAAGCCCGCAACAATTTGCCCGCCGCTTTGCGAGCTTTTCGCCAGGCGATCGCCCTGGATCGGGCCTATGTGCCGGCCCGGTTGGGGGTGGGGGCCATCCTGCGCCGCCAGAACGACTTGGCTGGAGCCGAAGCTGCTTACCAAGAAGCCCTCCGCCTGAATGCCAACCATGCCGAAGCCCGGTTTGGGTTGGGGATTGTCTTCTACGAAACCCAGCGCTACCCCGAAGCGATCGCCGCCTACCAAGAAGCTCTGAAACTCAACCCCAACTTGCCCTTTGTTCGGTACAACCTGGGTTTGGCCCAAGCGGCAGGCAACCAACCGGCCGCGGCGATCGCCACCTACCAAGCTGCCCTCCAGGAAACGGCGCCCCCCACCCATCAAGCTGAACTTTGGGCGGCTTTGGGGGATGTGCACCTGCAACAACAAAACTTGAATGCCGCCGCCAGCAATTTTCAAAAGAGCTTGGAACTCAATCCCAAATCTTTGCGCGCCCGCAACGGTCTGGGTTTGACCCGTCGCCGCCAAGGCCGTTTGGAAGAGGCGATCGCCATCTACCGCGAAGCCCTCAACCTGGACGCGCGCTACTTGGCGGCCCACAACAATTTGGGACGGGCCCTGGCCGATGCCAACCGTCCCGAAGAAGCGATCGCCATTTTCCGCCAAGCGATCGCCCTCGATCCCGAAAACCCCCTCGCCCACAGCAATTTGGGCAACCTGTTGCGGGCCCAAGGCCAAACCGAAGCGGCGATCGCCTCCCTCCGCCAAGCGATCGCCCTTGGCCGCAACGAATTGTGGGTCGATCGCACCCACCTGGGGTTGGCGCTGACCGAACTGGGCAGTTACCGGGAAGCCCGCGAAGCGCTTCAACAAGCCCTGAACCTCCGCCCCAATTACGGCAGAGCCCATTTTGGCCTTGGCTCCCTCTACACGTTGCAAGGGGACACCGCCCGTGCCCTAACCGCCTACCGAGAAGCCCTGCGCCTCTTTCAACTCGAAAACGATACCGAATGGGTCAACCGCACCCAGCAAACCCTGCAGGCTCTGACGGCGGCGACCCGCTCTTGACTTGCCCCAAACGCGAAAGGGTTTTATGCTAAGGGAACGTGGCGACGATTTTTTGTGGAAGACGTTTTGCAACTCCTGAGCCACTACAGCTTCGATATGGGGAGGTTCTCTCCAGACAAGCTGAGTCAACGTTGGCAATATTTGCCGACCCCTTGGCTGCGGCTGGCCGCCGTCGAAGCCCTCTATCAAGGCCGCTACAAAGCGGTGTCGGTCGATCGCATTCTCTCTTCTTGGCAGCAACGCGGTACCGTCAATGTCCACTTCAATCGGGATTTTGAGCGCCTGATCTGCGCTCAAGTGCTGCCCGGTTCCCCGGCCGCCACGGCCCCCGTTACCGCCCCCAATCCCAAGTTGGAGCCCCTCAAATTTTCGGCCCAAGTGCCCAAACGTTTGTTGGCGGAATCGTCGTTGTTTGTGGACAAACTTTGCGGGTTTTGTGAACCCTCGACGACCCCTTTGCCCGTCAGCCCTGTGCCCCTTCCCCGCCACAAACGGTTGCTCGCTGATGCGGATTGCCACCTGGAACGTCAACTCGTTGCGGACGCGGCTCCACCAGGTGTTGCGCTGGTGGGACGAACATCCCGATCTGTCCGTGCTGTGCCTCCAAGAAACCAAGGTGCCCGATCCCGATTTCCCGATCGCCCCTTTTGCCGAGCGCGGGTTGGCGATCGCCTACAGCGGTCAGAAATCATACAACGGGGTGGCCCTGATTGCCCGGTTTCCCCTCACCCAAATTCAAATCGGACTGGGGCAAGATCCCTGGGATGACCAAAAACGGGCGATCGCGGCGGTTTGCGAGGGCATTCGCATCGTAAATGTGTATGTGCCCAACGGCGGCGACCTCGACAGCGACAAATATCCCTACAAATTGGGGTGGTTGCAAGCCCTGCAGGGTTTTCTGCAGCACCAGCGCACGCAACCCGAACCTTGCCTGGTGTGCGGCGATTTCAACATTGCCCCCGAACCCCGCGATCTGCACAATCCCGATTACGGAGGCATTGGGGCTTCACCGGCCGAACGCCTTGCCCTCCAACAATTGCAAGCTTTGGGTTTTGGCGATGCTTTTCGCCAAAGGACGGCGGCTGCCGGGCACTACAGTTGGTGGGATTACCGTCAAGCGGCGTTCCGTCGCAACCACGGTTGGCGCATCGATCACATTTACCTCGATGACACCCTGAGCGATCGCCTCTTGGCTTGTGAAATGGATGGCGCGCCTCGCCATTGGCCCCAACCCAGCGATCACATCCCGGTTTGGGCAGAACTTCAGGACGGCGAGAACGGAGCAGAACGGTCGTGACATGGATGGTTTGTTGAACTCGCCCACCTCGGAACGGCTCATGGCTCCGTGCGATCAACCGTAAACTCACAAAGCAATTCGCGGACCCCGGGGCAACCGCTCGATTCGGTTACGGCAAAGGTTTTGGGCTTAGATTCTGAGACAAAATCAGGGCGATCGCCTGCTCGAGAATAGCCGTGCGGTCGACCATTTTTGCCAATTGTTGAGGGCTGTAGCATCCCCCAAATGCTTCGATGGCCGCGAAGTCTACGGCTGATTCATAGGCACTGTCTATCGTTTCCCGGAGCTCCTCCTCGGAAAAATAGGTTCCTCCGGCTTTGCGTCGTCGATTGGTTTTTTGAATTTCGCGAACGGCATTTTTGACCGAAATTTCCCACGATCGGGTGGAGCGTTTTTCAGCGGTTTGTTTGATGAGATGCAGCAAAAGAATCTGAACGAAGCTGTCAATTTTGTTGATTTTGTCGTCCTTGCTCATCTCGGTCATTTCCTCCACCAACAGCAAAGCATCGGTGAGGTTGCCACCGATCAACAATTCCCTGAGTTCCAATAGCTCTTCCATGATTTTTTCTCCCATCCCTGGTCATCGGTCAGGGGGCGATCGCCCTAACCACAATTTAGTGATTTATCATACCGGCAAAATCAAAGCGGTGGCGGATTTTGCGGTCGCTGTAGGTAGCCCCTATCCCGCAGCCCTCCGTCAAGTGTTGCTTCAGCCTGTAAGCTAGCCCCATGGAAAGGCGATCTCATGCTTGCCGATCCTTTAATAAATCGGCGATCGCCATACTTCACCCAAAAAGCACTTTTTAGCTCCGCAAGAATGCTGCTATTTTCTGGCTTGTCTTGCTTCACACATCAGACCTTGACCGGCTAATCGAGCAATGGTATACTCAATTTATTTAAGAATGGCACGATTATAGTTGTTCTAACTGCATTTACCCCCCTCTCCCTCCCTAGGAGAGGGGCTGGGGGTGAGGGCAAGACTGTCGCAAACACATTTGAAGTGACTATAAAACATGGTGTAGTAAGCACGGACTGCTGCAAACTCTGGATAACCTTCATGGAGGAGGCTCCTAGCGGCTTCCAGGCTTCTGCAAGCTTTGAGGGTTAGCTCTTTTTGGGATTCAGTCATACAGCCATGCCCTCCTTTCGGATATTTTGCAGAAGCATGCTGTTGTGATGCAAAAAACGCTTCTCGGTCATGAATATGCAGCTAATCACTTGCTCATGCTTTAATGAAAGAGTGGATACAATTCCGCCTGTTCTCAAGATTTCGTCGCTGGGTCGAATCTCACCCTTAAGCACAACCAGAATATCAATGTCGGAATCGTTGGTGGCTTCGTTCCTCGCTTGCGAACCAAATAAAATGATTTGCGCTAGGTGATCGCCATACTCCATCCCAAAAGCACTTTTTAGCTCCGCAAGAATACTTGCTAATTTGGGGTTTTTAAGTTCTTCAAGGTTCTTGATTGCCAGCATTTACACCTCTGTCACTCCACGGTGGAGAATACTCATGTACTGAAATTTGCCAAGGCTTTGAAAACAGTAACTGGAATCGAACTTGCACTGGCCCACAACCAACCAGCAAAATGCACCACGTATCCGAGCAAAAGGGATAGGCCTTGTCCTACAGCGGAGAATGCCCATGTACTAAAGTTTGTCAGGGCTTTGAAAACAGCAACTGGAATCGAGCTTACACCGGCCCACAACCAACTAGTAAAATGCACCACGTATCCGAGCAAGAAGGATAACTCTTGTCCTGTAGCAGAGAATGTCCATCCACCAAAGTTCTTCAGGGCTTTAAAAACAGCAATCGGAATCGAATTTGCACCAGCCCACAACCAATCAGCAAAATGCACCACGTATCCGAGCAAAAGGGATATACCTCGTCCTACAACGGAGAATGCCCATGCACCAAGGTTTGTCAAAGCGTTAGAAAAAGCAACCAGAATCGAGCTTACACCGGCCCACAACCAACTAGTAAAATGCACGATATGCCCAGACAAAGAGGATATGCCGTGACCTGTGGCAGAAAATACTGATAAGCCGAAGTTTACCAGGATCTTAAAAATAGAACCTGGGATTGAGAGCGCACCTGTCAACAACCATCCAGCAAAGTGGATCGTGTAATTGAGTAAATTCCAAGTTCCCCACAAAACAAGAAAAGAAAAGGCTAGGAAGGCTAGCGCCAGCATTATCCAACTTAAAGTATTCCAAACTTCCTGCAAAAACGATTCGATAAATTCTTCGTCGGAAACCCCGGCGACTTGGGGTTCGGGGCGCTTGTGCAACCGCTCGATGTCTCGCAACACCTCCTCGGCACTGCTGTAGCGATCACCCACTTCTTCCTTCAGCAACTTGCTCAAAACATAAATCAGGGCATCGCTGATGGGAGCCTGCAAGTATTTCTGCCATTGGGGCAACCAACTAAACCCGTATTTGATAAACAACCAGTGGGGCGATACCCCCGTCAGCAAATGAAAGACCGTGGTGCCCAACCCATACAAATCGCTGGCGGGATAGACCTTGCCCTCGGTGTGCAACTCCATGGGCATATACCCCGGCGAGCCGATGATGGTGCCCCCGGTCTGTGGCGATGTAACCGATTGCAGCAATTTGGCGACACCAAAATCAATCAGCACCGGCAAACCATCGCTGTGGCGACGAATGATGTTTACCGGTGTGATGTCCCGGTGAATCACGTTGCGCTCGTGGACAAATTGCAATACCGGGAGAATATCCGTCAACACTTTCCAGATTTTTGTCTCCGGAAACGGCCCTTCCGCCTCCAATTCCTGCAACAAGGTCTTGCCAGCGATAAATTCTTGCACCAGGTATTGGCGATTGTCTTGGCTGAAGTAGGCCATCAGGGTCGGAATTTGCGAGTGCTCCCCCAACTCATACAGTCGCACGGCCTCTTGATTGAACAATTCCACCGCTTTGTGGATGGCTTCAGTGCCGGACAGTTGGGGCAAAAACTGCTTGATGACGCAGGTAGCCCCCAACCGATCTTCGTCGATCGCCAGGAAGGTCTTGCCGAATCCCCCCTACCCCAATACTTTGACGGCTCGGTAGCGGTCCCGCAACACCAACGGCGAACCACAGTTGGTGCAGAACGTGGCTTTATCTGTATTTTGCGGGCGATCGCAATCGGGATTCAGGCAGTAGCTCATGGGCGTAGCCGTCTCGGTATTTCTTATTTTCTACCAAAACTTTCCGAATCGCCCGGTCATCTCGAAGACCAATGGCGCGCTAATCGCAGCCGCAGGGCCGGTTCTTCAAACAATTCGCCAAACATGGGTGTACTGAGGTACCGTTCGCCAAAACTGGGTTGAATCACCACCATCAACTTGCCGGCATTTTCCGGACGTTGACCCACCGTTATCGCGGCTGCCAGGGCGGCCCCCGACGAAATTCCCGACAAAATCCTTTCTTCGCGGGCCAACCGCCGCCCATAGGCAAACGCCTGTTCATCGGTCACGGCAACCACTTCGTCAATCAACGGGGTTTGGAGCACCTCCGGCACAAACCCCGCCCTAATGCCCTGGATTTTGTGGCCGCCGGGTTTGCCCCCCGACAAGACGGGACTGGCGGCCGGCTCCACGGCGATCGCCCGAAAGTTGGGCTTTTTTTCCTTGAGCACCGAGGCCACACCGGTCAACGTGCCGCCGGTACCGATCCCCGCCACCAAGAAATCTATCGTTCCTTCGGTGTCTTCCTAGATTTCTTGGGCTGTTGTCTCTTGGTGAATCAACGGGTTATCTGAATTCCGAAATTGTTGCAACATAAAGGCTCCGGGCACCGTCTTCGCCAATTCTTCCGCCCGGGCGATCGCCTTCCCATTGAACCGGAAACACCACCGACGGGTATTCCTGGCAGACATTTTTCCGGGCGAGGGGCCAGGCTTTCTCCAGACTGATTTCCCAGCGACTGCGCAGGCTTGGCACCGCATCCAAAAGCACCGTTAATTCGGTTCGCTGGGTGCGAATCGTTTGCTCCCAGCCGCGATGGTCGTAAAGAAAATTCACATACAGACGCTTCAGCAGGTGTTCCAGCAACACCACGAGGCGGCTCACCAATTCTTTCTTCTGGGGAATGCCCAAGGCTTCCACCTCAGCGATTAGGCGATCGATGTCTAGGTGCTCCCAATCCCGCGCCCTCAGTTGGGCTACCGTCTCCTCCGACCACCGCAAAATATCCTGCTCGTAAAGATTGGCTACATCGGAAAACATGGAAATCATCCTCGATCTGCCTTCAGTGTACCTTTCAGCCAAAGGAACGGTAGACGGGGCGATCGCCCGGTTCTGGGTTTTGGGCAGAAATCTCCGCCAAAACGGCCGCCAATTTGGACATTTGCTTGGCCCAGGTGTATTCAGATATCCAAGCGGCTCCCCGTTGCCCTTTGGCCCGGGCCGTGGGGCGATCGCCGTAGACGGTTGCCAAGACCGCCAACATTTCCTCCACATCGGATTCTCCCCACCCCTCGGTACTGCGGATGGGGGCCACCGGCGGTACGGTTCCCTGCTGGGTCAACACATAATTGTGATTTGGGTTTATCAAATCTTGATGTCCGGTGTTGTTGGAAAGGATGGTGGGGACGCCGCAGGCCATGCACTCCATGGCCACCAGGTTGGTGCCCCCCTCCGCCCGGTTCGGAAACAATGCCACGTCCGCTTCCCGCAAAATCGGCGCCAGACGCTCGTGGGGTTGGGGGCCCAGATCCACGATGGCATCCGGTGGCAGGCCGTTGGCGATCGCCCAGGGAATGACGGCTGGGGTAGCGTTCACAATGGGGGGCGCGGTGGTGTAGCGATCCATGCCGGCGGTGAATTGGGGCCAGCGGGTGTGCCAAGCCGTCACCAGCAGGGCATCCGGGTGCGTTTGCCAAAACCGCAAAAAAGCCGCCAACACCAAATCCTGAGCTTTGCGGTATTCCAGCTTGCCCCCGGAAAAAATCACAAAGCGATCGCCCCATCGACCGATTTTGGGACCGGGATGAAACAAGCTGGGATCGATGCCTTGCCACACCACCGGCGAGCGCACCCCCACCGCCCGCAAAATTTCAGAATTCCACTGGGAACCCGTCACCACCCCATCAAAGGCCCGCAGGGCGCTGATTTCCTCTGGGGTGAAGGAACTGTCTTCCGCAAACAAAAAGGCGACGTTTTTCTGACCGCGCAACTGCTCCAGGACGGCGGCGGTGGGATGGTTGCCCAAGGGGTGGATTGCCGTGCCGGCCACAAACAAGGGGCGATCGCCTTGCATTGCCGCAAATTGCTGAAAATCCTCGGCGGAACAGCGCAACCGGGCCCACCGCTCTCCATAAAACGACCCCAGGCGATCGTCCCCCTGGGGCAGCATGAGCAAATGGGCATCCGGCAGGTGCAACGCCGCGTTGGCCCCAAACACTTCCCAACCGCTTTGTTGGCCCGTCTGCCACCCGATGGCGATCGGCGATCGGGGCATTGGGGTCGGTTCTTGCCGGAGGGCCTCCTGCACCTGGGCGATGACCGGCTCCCAACGGCCGGGCTCCTCCTGCCGAAACAATCGGGCCGAGGGGTACCACGGGGAATCGTCCCGATTGGTCAACCACCGCCAATCCGCCGCCCAGGGCAGCAAAATCCACACCGGTTTCCCCAAAGCGCCGGCCAAGTGGGCCACCGCCGTATCCACCGTAATCACCAAATCCAGGGCCGCCACCCAAGCGGCCGTCGCCCCAAAATCCGCCAACTCGGGCTGTTGTACCCCCCAATCCGTAAGCTGTTGACGCTCCGCCGGGCTGACTTCTTTTTGCAAACTCACCCATTGACCGTTGGACAAGAGGGGGGCCAACCGCGACAAAGGGAGCGATCGCCGGTCGGCGGTGGGGTGATCCCTTTTGCTGGCCCACACCAAACCAATGCGCCGCAATCCGTTGTGGGGCAGAGGGATGGGGGTCGCCTTCAGGTAGGGGGGCTGGGGCAAATTCCCCAGGGGGATTTCCAACAACCCCGGCAAACTAAGCAGGGGCAGGGTCGCATCGCAGGGCACCGGTTCCGTGGTGAGGGATGCCCCCAATCCCGACAACACCGGATGGAGGGGGGCCGGCGCCAACAACGTCAGGGTTTGCACCCGATCGCGCACCAGGGGCAGAAACCGCACAAATTGCAGGGTGTCGCCGTAGCCCTGTTCCGCCCATACCAACAAATGGGAGACCGGTTCCCCCTGCCAAATCGGGGTCGCCCAATCGGGCCAACGCATCTGGGACGATCGCCACCGACCTTCGTAGGGGGGCCAGCCCTCCCGGTATTTGCCCTGTTTGAGCAGGGCGATCGCCAAATTGCCCGCCGCCTCTGGGGTGTCGGGGTCCAGGGCCAGGGCCGTTTCCAGGCAAGATTGGGCCGCCTTCAGTTCGTTCAGTTCCAGGTAGGCATTGCCCAAGTGCCCATAGGCTGCCCCATTTTGGGGAGCGTACCGCAACGCCGCCCGGGCATAGGCGATCGCCGTTTCCGGATCGTCGGCTTGCCCCACCCCGCCGCCAAATCCAGGTAGGCCGGCACATAGCCGGGATCGTTCGCCAAGGCCAATTCCAGATGCAACCGGGCCTCTTCCCAATCCCCCGCCGCCAGCAACGCATTGCCCAAGCGGCCCTGGGCTTCGCCATGGTCTGGGTAGGCCGCCACCGCCTGGCTGTACAGGGCGATCGCCTCCTCGGGGTTTTCCAAAGCCGCGGCATTCAACAACGCTGTCAGATTCTCCGGGTCTTGGTCCAAAATGTCCCGGTAGCCAGCCAACGCCCGCGCCGCTTCCCCCAACTCCGCCCAGACCTGAGCCAAATGAAACCGGGATTCGGCGTCCCCCTGGGCGATCGCCCGCTGGAAATCCACCGCCGCCCGTTCCCGTTTCCCCTGTTGCCAGCGGCTTAACCCCAACTGCCGGTGCACCGCGGCCCCCACCAAAGTCGGATCGAGATCGAGGGCCCTTTCCTTGTAGGCCAACGCTGGGGCCGTTTCCCCCGCCCCGTAGCAGAGATCCCCCAACCGCCACAGGGCTTCCACACAGTTGGGATCCTCGGCCAACGCCTTTTCCCAATGCTCCCGCTCCGACATCCCGCCCTCTCCATCGAGTTTGCCCCAGGGCGTTGCCCCCTTGGTGGCGCCCCCCTAACCCATCAGCCTAAACGCGCCCGCCCCCAAATACAAGCCAAAAGACGCCCCCCAAAACAACCGCCCCCAGCCTTGGACGTCCCCTTGCCAATTTGCCACAATTTTCTTAATGAGAATCGCTTGCAATAAAATCCGGGATCGCCTATGCTGTCCTTACTCAAGCTTATTGCTACTGATTTTTGTTTGAAATGCCGTTAAGGATTCGGGGAAACCAAAGGGCGGGCGCGGGTGCCAGCGTTTTGACCGGTACCCAGGGTGCAAAAACAATTCGCAAGTGGAAAGGGAAGGATGAGGGAGACGGTAACATACCTCAGCGTGGGCGAGGTAGGGGCATACGGCGATCGCCCATTGTTGAGGGTTTTGAGCAAAAGCGGCCCGGTGCGATCGTGGGTTTGCCCGTGGGGCGAGGATCCGGCGGCCTTGGTGGCGCGGCGGGGGG
>JAAUUG010000055.1 GCA_012031195.1 Oscillatoriales cyanobacterium SM2_1_8 | reverse complement strand
CACGCTGCGGCCGTCGATCCGGTCGCGTTGGTGGAGTCGGCCCGGGACTGGGCCGCCTTCGGTCAAGCCCAAGACCCCTATTTAACGAAGGTTTCGCCCCAACCGGCGGTCGATCGCCAAGGGCAAACGGTACCCCGTGAAACCTTGATGGCGGGCAGCGAGGCGGCGATCGCCCTGTGTCGGGAAGCGGATGCCAAAGCGGTGTGCAGCGGCACTTGGGAAGCCGTCGATACCTCTTGGGAATTGGCCAACTCCGCCGGTTTGCATTGTGCGCAGGGTCGGCAATGGGTCGAAGCTTCCCTGGTGGCGGAACGGGTGGAGGGGGACGACTGGTTGGTGGTGAGCGAAACCGTCAGCGCCGAAGGGGAAATCGATCCGCGGCGGTTGGTGCAGCCCATCGTCGAACGGTTGCAGTGGAGCCGAAAGCGGGTGGCCATGCCCACCGGTCGGTTGCCGATTGTCTTGGCCCCCGGCGTGGTCGATTGGTGGTTGGCCCCGGTCTTGGCGGCCCTGAGCGCCCAAAGCGTGCGGTTGGGGGTGAGTCCCTGGGGCGATCGCCGGGGCATGGCGGTGGCAGGGCCGCACCTCACGTTGGTGCAGCAGCCATCGGCCCGCTACGGGTTGCCGTTTGACGAAGAAGGCACCCCTACCCAACCCTTTGCCTGGATCGAGCGGGGAGTGTTGCAGGGCTTTACGGCGATCGCCGCACGGTCGCGGAAATTGGCGAACCGGCCCGGGGCAACGGGTTTCGCAGCGATGGCATTCCCGAACCGGAATTGTTTCAGGTTTGCCTGGAGCCCGGGGGGGCCACGGCGGCGCAACTGCGGGAGGGGGCCGCCCTGTGGGTAGAAGCGGTGCTGGGGGAAGACCCGGAACCCGCCGGCGATTTTGCGGTGAGTTTGGAATTGGCTTTTCGGATCGAAAACGGCGAAATCGTGGGCCGCGTCAAAGACGGCACCCTCGCCGGCAACGTGTTGGCCCTGCTGCCCCAAGCCACCCTGGGGAGCGATCGCCAATGGGTTGGCCATGTGCACACGCCGGCCTGGCACCTGGCCGACGTATCCTTAAACGGCTGAATTGGGAAAACACCTGTGGTCAAAGCAGTCACCATCTATACCGACGGCGCCTGTCTGGGCAACCCGGGCCCCGGTGGCTACGGCGCGGTCATGCTCTACGGAGAACACCGGCAAGAATTGTCCGGCGGGTTTCGCCTCACCACCAACAACCGCATGGAAATGATGGCGGCGCTCGTCGCCCTGGAAACCCTGACCGAGCCCTGTGCCGTCACCCTCTATTCCGACTCCAAATACGTGGTGGATGCCTTGGTCAAAGGCTGGGCAAAACGTTGGCAGACCAACGGTTGGATGCGCAACAAAACCGAAGCCGCCATCAACCCTGACCTGTGGGCCAACCTGCTGCAAGCCTGCCAAAGGCATCAAGTGAATTGGCAATGGGTGAAAGGCCATGCCGGCAACCCCGAAAACGAACGGTGCGATCGCCTGGCTGTGACCGCGGCCCGTCAGCCCAACTTGCCGCCCGATCCGGGCTACAGCCGCAGATAGGTATAGCTATAGCCATTTCAAATGTGTTTGCGACAGTCTCGCCCTCACCCCCAGCCCCTCTCCCAGGGAGGGAGAGGGGAGCGAAGACAATCAAAACAACCGTAGTTGTTCCACTTTTAATTAAATTGACTATAAAGCCGACACGGTTTTTTCTTGCCCAACGAAAGTCTAGTAGAACCAATACGGGGGCTTCGCCCCTGCGACCTGACTTGTTTTGTCTCGTCGCTATGCAAACAGCTATACAGGCGCATTCTTAATTAAAATGACTATATTTACGGCTACAGAAGCAGGCAACCGCGGAGCGATCGCATCCCAGAATGGCCTATGGAGACTGGCTAAACGGCTCCCCGCCTAACTGCGCCAACGCAACGTTTTGGGGAGCACCGGATTGGCAAAGGGTCGGTTTTCCTGCAAAGCCCGTCGATACTCGGACTTCAACTGCAGGTACCACCGGGCTTGGGCATCGGCATCGTCCACCAACATCAAATGGGGCAAAAACCGCAAACCCTCCTGTTGCTTCACCGCCAACCGCCGATCCTGGGCCAAAAACTCCCGCACAAAGGGGCGCAACCAGACCCCTGCCCAACCCAGCCAAGGCACCGTCCAATAAAACACCGTGTGGATCTGGGTTTCGGTATCCGAAAGGGGGGTAATGGCCGTCAGGTTGACCAGACGGTGGGACTCCGTAAACACCGTCTCGACGCGGATGCCCGGCAACTGAAACGTGATTTCCACTTCTGGGTGCCGCCCCAACAACCGGTACCCCAACGACACCCGCTGCAAACGGTGCCGGGTCATGGCAAAACCGTAGGGGATAGGGACAAAATCCTTGGCTTTTTCGTTGAGTTGGCCGGGCGATCGCCACCACCACACCCGATGCACAAAGGGCCCGTGGGCCGGATCCATCAACCCGATCACCGCATGATCGACCGGACACGGAAACACCATGCCTTCATAAAGCTGCGGCATCCCCCACGGGGTCGGCGGCGGCGGCAAAAGGGGGGCTCCCGAAAATCCCGGCCCCGGCATGTAAATCCAAAGGTTGCCGCCTTGCTCGTGCAGGGGATAGGTCGGCACCCGGATTTTGCTCACATCCCAGCGGGCATCTTCTGGCAACGCCGGAATTTCGCGGCAAACCCCCTGGGCATCAAATCGCCAGCCGTGGTACCCACAGGCGATCGCCTCCCCATCAAACCGACCGCAGGAAAGGGGCACCCCTCGATGGGGACACACATCCCGCAACGCAAACGCCTGTCCCTGGCGATCGCGCCCCACCAACACCGGCTCCCCCAAAATCATCTGGCGGTGGGCCGTGCCCGCCGGCAACCGGGCCGACGGCAGAACATAGTACCAAACATCCCGCAACGGCTCTGCGGCCCCCAGATCCGGGGCGTGCCCCAACGTGCCCAAGCCAGTCTCCACCGGTTTTTGTGTGCTTATTTTAAGTTATGGGGTTCCCCCCACAACCCCGGCGGCAAATCTACTTCCACCCGCCCCTGGGCCACATCCACCAACGGTACCAACGCTTCCACAAAGGGAATCCACCCCGTGCGACCCGCCGCGTCTTGCACCTCCAACAAAGCCTGACCGGCCCCCACCACCGCCGTTACCTTCCCCAGCACCTGCCCGGTGCCCCGGTCGTACACCGCACACCCCACCAAATCCGGAACGTAAAACTCATCGGGTGCCAAAACCGGACGGTTCGTCGCCGGCACCAAAATTTCCAAACCGACCGCCGCCTCCGCCGCTTCCCGCGAAGTGAGGTGGGCAAACCGTACCCAAAACAGCGCCGTTTTGCCCGGCACCGCACTGCCCCCCACCAACTGCACCGGATAGGGCGAACCGGTGGGCGATCGCAACCACCGCTCCCCCGCCTCCTCAAAGCGCTCGGGGAAATCAGAAAAGGAATGCACCCGCACTTCCCCCTGCAGACCCCGCGCCCCCACAATTTTGCCCAAAACCAGCCAATCCGTCACCCGCACCCCTCGCCCAATGCCGCCGCCCCCATGTTCGCACAGGTTTTTCTGAGATTTTTCGGGGGCTGCGGTCGGGTGCTTCCCCCTAATCCATCAGCCAATCCACCAGCAAAGCCAAAACCGTCGCCAGCGCCGTGATGCCGATGCCCACCAACAGGTTTTGCCCCGGCTCACGCAATAGCCGGCCACCGTCCCTGCCCCCAACGCCGCCGTTACCGCCGCCGCCACCGGGTCTTTCGTTGTTTTACGATACATGATTTATATAAAATTATTGATCAAGATGTTGGAACAAACCGCGAAGACACAACCAATGCCAAACCGAAAAACGCAAAAAAGAAAATAGAAAATAGAGGGTTTTGGTAATCTCGATCGCCTTGTCCTGTTTTTAGGTTAAGAGCAAGGCTGGGGCAACGTGGGGGATGTCCACATTTCTTTGAAAAGCGATCGCATTTCGCAACAAAATTAGGATTGGGGGGATCGTGCTAGGATCCAAAGCCATGGGGAACCCTCAAGCCACCCCCGCTTTATCATGGAAGGCACCCTCTATCCCGCCTTTGGCCCAGAGATTTCTTGTCCCCAATGCCGGTTGCCCATTCCGGGGCTGATTTTGACCGAAACCTACCTGTGCGATCGCCACGGCGCCTTTGAGGTGGATGGCCCCACCGGCGAACTGGTGCATGGGCAATCAGGGCGGCGGTGGCGGCGGTGGCAGGGGGAATGGTATCGCCAACACATGCACCCCGACGGGCTCCGGTTTGAAATTCATTACAGCCTGGACGATGCCTACCGGCTGGGGGAACGGGTCAGCAAAATTCGGATTGCCGAACGCTACCGCCCCCTGTTGCAGGGATGCCTGGAGCAAAAAGGTCAAGAAGAGCATTTGTTTGGTCTGCAGGTCGAGTTTGGCTCGGACGAAAGCCCCGATTGGGCCGTCGTCAACTTTCAGTTGGTGAAAGAAACGGGGCGCCTCCGCCGGAAAAGCTGAGTGTGTTACCGATTGTTGCAAGGGCGCGACAAAACGTAACACGAGCCGATTCAACGACGTAGTATAAAAGAGGAGATTCGGATGCTCCCTATAACAAGCTTCGGAGAAATTTAGGAGAAAGCCTTTATGTTTGACGCTTTTGCCAAAGTGGTGTCGCAAGCAGATGCCCGCGGCGCTTATTTGACCGGTTCGCAGTTGGATGCCTTGAACGCTTTGGTGGCGGACGGCAACAAGCGGATGGATTCGGTGAACCGGATTACGAGCAACTCGTCGGCGATCGTGGCCAATGCGGCGCGGGCGTTGTTTGCGGAGCAGCCCCAGTTGATCGCGCCGGGTGGGAATGCCTACACCAGCCGACGGATGGCAGCCTGCTTGCGGGACATGGAAATCATCTTGCGCTATGTGACCTACGCGATTTTTGCCGGGGATGCCTCGGTGTTGGACGATCGCTGCTTGAACGGTCTGCGGGAAACCTACTTGGCGTTGGGTACGCCGGGGGCTTCGGTGGCCGTGGGCGTGCAAAAGATGAAGGAAGCGGCCTTGGCGATCGTGGGCGACACCAACAACATCACCCGTGGCGATTGCGCCCAGTTGATGTCGGAAATTGCGAGCTACTTTGATCGGGCTGCCTCTGCGGTTGCTTAACCCAATCATTCTCCACTTTTATTCAGCCACCAATATCACCACAAGAAACCTATGAAAACTCCTTTGACCGAAGCCGTTGCGGCGGCCGACTCGCAAGGTCGGTTCCTGAGCTCGACCGAATTGCAGACCGCGTTTGGTCGGTTCCGCCAAGCCCAAGCCAGCCTGCA
This sequence comes from Oscillatoriales cyanobacterium SM2_1_8, assembly GCA_012031195.1. Lineage (GTDB taxonomy): Bacteria > Cyanobacteriota > Cyanobacteriia > Pseudanabaenales > Pseudanabaenaceae > UBA8156. Next base: position 7,201 of record JAAUUG010000055.1, on the reverse strand, counting down.
AGCGGCCAAGGGTCTGACCGAGAGTGCCGATCGCCTGGCCCAAGGGGCGGCGCAAGCGGTGTACAACAAGTTTCCCTACACCACTTCGATGCAAGGACCGAACTATGCTTCGACCCAAGTGGGCAAAGACAAGTGTGTGCGGGACATTGGCTACTACCTGCGGATGGTGACCTACTGCTTGGTGGTGGGCGGCACGGGCCCGATGGATGACTATTTGATCGCCGGGTTGGCAGAAATCAACCGTACGTTTGAATTGTCGCCGAGCTGGTACATCGAAGCGCTGAAGTACATCCGGGCCAACCATGGTTTGTCGGGGGATCCGGCGGTGGAAGCCAATTCCTACATCGACTACGCCATCAACGCCCTGAGCTAGGGATTGGGGTTGCGCCAAAGGGGGTAGGTTTTACTCCTGATTTTGGTGAATAGCCTTGGCGAAAATCTAAAATCAACCGGGCCGGGATGCGTTTAGCATTCCGGTTTTGGTTTGGTTGGGTTTGGGTTTTCTGGGTTGGTTTCGAGCCAGAGTTTGCCCTGGACGGTGTAGCCCAAGTGGTTGTAGGCCGCGGCCGTGACGACGCGACCCCGGGGCGTGCGCTGCAAATAGCCGATTTGCAGGAGGTAGGGTTCGCAGACGGTTTCGAGGGTTTGTCGATCTTCGCCGGTGGCGGCGGCCAGGGCCTCCAAACCGACGGGGCCGCCGCCAAAGTTTTCGATCGCCACGGCCAGCAACCGGCGATCCATCCAATCCAAGCCTTTGGGATCGACCTGAAAGACGGCGAGGGCGGTTTCGGCGATTTCGGGGGCGACGACACCGTTGCTTTTGACTTCGGCATAGTCCCGTACCCTGCGCAACAAACGGTTGGCGATGCGGGGGGTGCCCCGCGAGCGGGCGGCGATGACCTCGGCGGCGGTGGGGGCCAGGGGAATGCCCAACAGGCCGGCGCTGCGGACGATGATGGCGGCGAGTTCGGCGGTTTCATAAAATCGAAGGTGTTGCACCAACCCAAAGCGATCGCGCAGGGGGGAGGACAGGGCGCCGATGCGGGTGGTGGCTCCCACCAGGGTGAAGCGGTTGAGGGCCAAGCTGCGGATGCGGGCCCCCTGTCCTTTGCCGATGGTGACGTCCAGCCGAAAATCTTCCATGGCGCTGTACAAAATTTCTTCGGTGACTTGGGGCAGCCGATGGATTTCGTCGATGAACAAGACGTCTTTTGGTTGCAGCGATACCAACAGCCCGGCAACGTCCCGGGGCCGCTCCAAGGCAGGGGCCGAGGTGATTTTGCATTGGCTGCCCATTTCGCGGGCGACCACGTTGGCCAAGGAGGTTTTGCCCAGACCCGGCGGCCCGTACAACAAAATGTGATCCAGAGCCTGGTGGCGGGAGCGGGCGGCGGCGATCGCAATTTCCAACAGGGCTTTCAAATCGGCTTGCCCGATGTAGTCGGCCAAGGTTTGCGGCCGTACCCCTGGGGTGCCCTCGATCGTGGCATCTTCGGCGACCACGGCGGTGGTCAAGAGCGGGTTGGGTTGCGGAGTGTCGCCCTGCCGGGCCGAGACGATCGCCATGGGGGTGGGGGGGTGGGTGTGGTTCCATCTTAAGGAAAACCGCAACTCTGTGGACGGCTGTCCTGCCGTTGACCGGGCCGCCTACACTAGAAGCAGTGCAAGGTTCCGTTTTCGATGAATTTCTTTCCCTATCTTCCTCTGGCTTTGCTGGTGGTGGCGGCGGTGGCGCTGGGGGTGGGCTTCCAACGCGCTCGCCGCTTCGGCAAAGCTGGTCTGCTGGCCTGGGCCCGCCAAGTGGTGTTGTTGGCACCGTGGCCCCTTTACCTCGGTTTGTGGCTGCTGGGGTATTTCCCCAACGTGCTGCTGTTGCTGGGGTTGCTGCTGCTGTCCACGTGGGGCTATGTGTTCTTGGGTCGCCAAGTGCAGCGCACTTTGCCGGAAGCTGCCGCGAACCAAGAATCGCGGCTGCCGGTGATGTCGTCGGTGCCCCCGGAAGATGTGAAGCAGATGCAGGGAATTTTCGGGATTGAGACGTTCTACGCGACGGAGACCCATTTGCAGGAAGGGGGCATTGTTTTTCGGGGGAATTTGCGCGGCGAACCGGATGCCGTTCATGCCCGGTTGAGTTGGGCTCTCCAAGAACGCTGCGGCGATCGCTACGATTTGTTTTTGACGGTGGGGTCGGATGGCCGCCCGACGGTGGTGGTTTTGCCCCGCAACCCCAAATTGCGGGAACGTAGCCCTCTCCAATTGGGTTTGGCCGGGGTGTTGGCCGTGGTCAGTGGGTTGACGATGTTTGCCCTGGGCGATCGCCTGGGGATGCCGGTAGACCTGACGGTGGGGGCGGTGGCGATTGTAGGGGTGCGGGAGGTGGCGTTGCGGTGGCAGGCCCGACGCTACGGGGTGTTGCTGACCCCCCCGTTTTTGTTGCCGTCTTCGCAGATTGGTTCGTTCGGCGCCTTTGCCCGGGTGAAGACCCCCCTCCCCAGCCGCAAAGCGTTGTTTGACTTGGCGATCGCGCCGGCCTTGACGAGCACGGGTCTGGGACTGATGTTCTTGGCGGTCGGTCTGCGGCTAACGGCGTTGCACCAGGGCACCTTGGAGCTTCCTTCGCAAATTTTTCAGAGCTCGGTGGTGGTGGGGTTGCTGGCCCGGAGTTTCTTGGGGTCGGCGCTGCAGGTCGATTTGATTTCGGTGCATCCCTGGGTGTTGTTGGGTTGGCTAAGCCTGGTGATTTCGGCGCTGCATTTGATGCCGGCGGGTCAACTGGATGGGGGGCGCCTTGTCCACGCGATCTACGGCCGCCGCACGGCGGGTTGGACGACCCTGCTTACCCTCTTGGGTTTGGCGGTGGCGGCGACCCTGACGCCGATCGCCCTGTATTGGGGGGGCATTATCCTGATTCTCCTGCGCGATCGCGAACGGCCTTTGTTGGAAGAGTTGTCGGAACTGGACGGCGATCGGGAAGCGGTGGGCATTGCGGCGTTGTTTTGGATGTTGCTGACGTTGGTGCCGTTGTCGGTGCCGGTGGCCGAGCGCTTTGGGATTGGGGGATTGCCCTAAGTTTTAGGTTCCCAGCCAAGCGCTCAACAATTCCTGTTGCGCTGCGAGCGGCTCGAGCACCGGCAGAACCACATACCGCTCTTGGCGCGGTTCCGCCAGGGTCAGGGTGGTTTGGTGCAAGCGTTGATCGCGGAAGTAGGTGAGGGCTACCGTAGCGCCAACCCCACACCGTTTGAGGTGTTCCTCCCAAGTGCTGCTTTCTACCCGAAAGCCATCGAGGGCCACCAATTCATCCTCGGGATCGAGGCCGGCTTGCCGGGCTGGAGAATCCGCCAACACTTGCCGCACCGTCGTTTTGCCGCCGTGAAGAACCAGTCCAGTGTAGGGGGGGCGATCGTCCGTTTCGGCCGCCACGACTTGCAACCCAAAGGGCCGCAGGTAGCGGTTGTAGTCCAGCTCGGCCGTCCCGTACAGGTATTTTTCCCAGAAATCCGACAAATCAAAACCGGCGATCGCCCCAATGCCTGCCAACAATTCGGCATCGGTGTAGCCCACCCCGGTCTGACCGTAGGTTTGCCACAACCAGGGCCACACTTCATCCAAGGAACGGCCGGTCGCCCGCATCGCCAAATCCAACAACAGGCACACCAATTCCCCTTTTAGGTAATAGGACACCTGAACGTTGACGCTTTCGGCATCGGGACGATAGAGCTTGATCCACGCCTCCAAACTGGCATCCCACAGCGAATGGTGACGGCGGCCGGGGGTGGTCTGCAACCGCGAAATGCTCTCCCCCAGCAACTGCAAGAAAAAGGCGCGATCGTAGAGACCGGCACGCAGCGGAATCAGTTGATCGTAATAACTGGTGGCACCTTCGGCAAACCAGAGGGCGTGGGTATAATCTTCGCGATCGTAGTCGTAGCGCTCGAACGCCTTGGGGCGGATGCGACGCACGTTCCACACATGAAAAAATTCGTGGGCCACCAAATTCAAAAACCGCCGGTAGCTTTCCCCCTGAAACCCAAACCGTTTGTACAGGAGGGAACAGGCGTGGTCGTGTTCGAGACCGCCGTAACCGTTGGCACTGAGGGCCAGGAAAAACCAATAGCGATCGTAGGGCAACCCCCCAAACATCTGGGCGGTGGTTTCGACGATTTTGGCCGTATCGGCCGCAACTTGGGACAAATCCAGGTTGCCCGTGCCCCACACTACCCACACATGGGGTTTGCCGCCGGCGGTAAAATCATGGCGTTGGTGGTGTCCCACCTCAAACGGACTGTCCACCAATTCATCGTAGTGCTGGGCGCGGTAGGTGTTGGGGGCAATACAGGGCAAAGGGGTCGCCACCTGCCAATCGGGCTGGGGCATCGCAATTTTGACCACAAACGGTCGTTTTTCGTGGCCCGGGGCATAGCCAAAGACCGCGGCCCCGTTGAAATAGGCATGGGTGCGATCGAGGTGGTTGGTGCGTACCGACAACTCGTTGGCAAAAATGCGGTAGGTCACGCAGATGTCCATAGGTTCCGGCACCGAAATCCGCCAGACATTTTTTGCCGTTTTTTGCCAGAGGAGCCCCGTCAAATCACCGTCGGTGACCTCGAAATCCCGGAGGTGGCGGGCATACTCACGGATCAGGTACGAGCCGGGGGTCCAAGTCGGCCAGTGCAGATTCAGCACCGGGGTTTCCCAATGGGGAATTTCGAGCCGGACGTGCAACAGGTGGGTTTCCGGCTGGGGAAAAGCCACGGTGTAGCGCCAAGGGGCCAAATCGGCAGCGGTCACGGCGATCGCCCGAAACGTCTTTTTGATTGTAACGTTGAACCGGGGCACAGTACGAGAGGATGGAGATGGGGGCCGGACGGGGACGGTGGGTTTTGGGCACGGTGGCAACGCTGAGCTCGCTGCTGGTTTGTTTGTGGTTGATGCCCATGCGGGTGCCGGGCACCACCCTGTTGGGGAGCGGGCCCCACTGGTTGTTGGTGTGGCTGGTGGCGTGGAGCCTAAATCGTCCGCCGTTGGTGGCGGCGATCGTGGGGGCAACGGTGGGCCTGTTGCAGGATGGTTTGGGGGTGCCGGGCCATGGCTGGTGGCCGAGCCATGGGGTTGGCTTGGCCCTCGCCGGGGGATTGACGGCCTTGCTGCAAAAACAGCGCTACGTGCAAGAGGATTTTGTGTCGGTGTCGCTGATTGTGTTTGGGATGGCGACGGTGGTGGAAACGGTTTATGCGTTGCAGTTGTCGGCTTTGGGGTATCCCCTAACCACCGTTTGGTCGGCCCATCAACGCCATGTCCTGGTGACGGCGATTTTGACCAGCCTGTGGGCGCCGGTAGTACATGTGCCGATGTTGCGGTTGTGGCGATGGCTGGAACAACCGGTGTAAGGTTTCCGGCGGGGCCGGTGCCCTTTGGGTATCGCAAAAGCAAAACCGGCTATGCGATCGATCGCAGCAAAGCCGCGGTGGTGCGGGCCTGCTTGGAACACTACTTAATTTATGGTTCGGTGCGGGAGGCGGCGCGCCACGGCAGCCGGAAAGCCGGTACCCCCCTCACCCCTTCGACGGTGGCGGCCTGGCTGACCCATCCGGCCTACCGGGGCGACCTTGTGTACACCCAAAACGGCCAGAAACGGGTGATCCGCGATGCCCATCCGGCGTTGCTTTCCCGGGAAGAAGCGGCTCAAATCGATCGCCAGCGCCAACGGCGATTGCCCCCCCGGTCGGCGGGTACCCCCCAAGCCTTGGCCGGATTGGTGCGGTGCGGCCGCTGCGGGGAATGGCTGCATTTGACCGTGACCCGTACCCGCCGCCAAACCTACCGGTATTTGCGATCGCCCCGGTGCCCCCAGTCCCCGAAGTGCCGGGCGATCGCCTACGAGGCCGCTTTGCAGCAAATCATCGAGACCCTTTGCCGAACCTTGGCCCCCGCCATGCTGCCCGGGGTGCCATCCCTCCGCGAGCGTCAACAGGCCCTCAAGGAGCGGATTCGGCACCTCGAAACCCTGCGATCGCAATTGCCGTTGGGAGAGTCCCAAGGTTTTTTGGATCCGGAAACGCGGCTCCTCCGGCAACACAACCTGGATCGGGAATTGGCCGATCTCCAAACCCAGTTGGCGACGCTGCCGCCCTTTGACCCGGCCGGGCGATCGCCTACCTATCGCAACCAGAGTTTTGGTGGGGACTGTCGGCGGCGGAACAACGCACCTATTTGCGGGAGGTGGTGGCCACGGTGCAATGGCACGAGGTGGGCCCAACCCTTATGTTTCGCACCCCCTAAACCAAGCCCCGGGCGATCGCTAGGGCAACCCCTGCAGCAGTTCCACCAACTTGCGTTTGCGGCCGTGGGTTTTCAGCAACTCTTGGCGGTATTTAACCCAGTCTTTGGGGTCTTGCCGCGATCGCACCAATTCCAACCAAGCGCTGGCCTCTTCGTAGAGGGCGGCTTTCCCGGATTGGGCGATCGCCTCGGCCCGGGTTTGGGCAACGGTCAGGGCCCAGCGCGGATCGTGGTCTGCCAATTGGGCAACCGCTGGGCAGAGGGGCCAAGGATTCAGCAGCGGCAAGGCATCGATGAGGGTTTTGGCCGCATCCCAGTCTTGGACATGCAAAAAGACCGCCAACCGGGTTGCTTCGTCGCCGTGGGAGCGCACCGCCGCCACCAAGCGCTCGTGGTGCTCGACCCCCAACCGCGGTTGCAACACTTCCCAAAGCGATCCCTCCGGTTGCCGGTCAAAAGCCTGGAGATAAAGGGACAAGGCCCGTTCCGATTCGGCTTGGGCTGCGTATTGATCCCCCAACCAACGGGCGAGGGCAGGATGACCTTGCCGGGCCAGACCCTGTTCCGCAAGGGCGATCGCGTCGTCCGTCCAACCCATGGCGGCCAAAGGCGGGGCGATCGCCAGCGCTTCGGCGGCGGTATCCAACTTTTGGGTGGCCACGGCGATCGCCTCGACCCGTTGCCCCAAGCGAGCCAGCCCCAACACATAGGGCACCAACTGCCCTTCGGCTTGCGCCAAATTCACGTATTCCAACCAACGACCTGCCCGCGCCAACACCCGCAGACGGGCCTGGGTCAAGGCATCGGCCCAGGGGGGCACCGCATCGGCCCAAGCCCCGTTTTCCCCGGCGGCCCGGCCAACGCCGCCTGCAGGGGCCCGTACTCCCAACCCTGGGCCCAAGCATCCCGGGCGACTCGG
>JAAUUG010000054.1 GCA_012031195.1 Oscillatoriales cyanobacterium SM2_1_8 | reverse complement strand
GGTGGGGGCGATTCGCTGGTGCACTTCGGGGGACAGTCGGGTCAGCAGCAGGGGCGTGGCTTGCAGGGATTGGGCGATCGCCACGATTTGGGCGGGGGTTTTGCCAGGGCAGAAAATGGCTTCGGGGAAACCGGTACGTTGGGCGCGATCGCGATCGACATGGGCAAAGTCGCCGACGGTCCCTTGCATTTGGGCCAGGGCAGCCGCAGGGGAGAGGGTACCCGCCGCCACGGCGGTCAACAAAGCGGGCCAATCAGGGTTCATCGGTCACCACCAGGGCGATCGTCAACCACCACAGCAGTTGTACGGGCGGTCGGTACCACATCGTATCCACCAAACCGTGGGCCATGGTGCCGGCGGCAGCGCAGAGACCGGCCCCGACCCACCATCCCCCCCCCCCGCCGGGCGATCGCCGCGGCCCAGCGTTGCCATCCTTGCCGCAGGGCTGCCCCCAAGAGCCAGCCAAAGGCCAGCACCCCGAACAGTCCCCCCTCCACCGCAATTTCCAAAGGTACCGAATAGGTGCCCAACGCACTGTAGCGGGTCGCTTGGTAAAGGGGATAGACGGCGTTGAACGCTTTGTTGCCCGGGCCGATGCCCAACCAGGGGCGATCGCCAATCATCCGCCCGACGGCTTGCCACACCCGTACCCGAAAATTGCTGCTGGTATCCCCCGTCCCCGCCAACAGGCTCAGGGCCCGCAACCGCAATTTGGGAACCCCGGCGACCGCCATCCCCAACCCCGCAAGGGCCCCCCCCAGCACCAACGGCAGCGCACGGCGGTAGCCCAGCCAGAGGGTTAGCAACACTGCCCCCACCAAAATTTCGGTGCCCAAGCCCAGCAAAGCCCCTCGGCTCAGGTCAGCGGCACACACCCCACCGCCAACAGGGCGATCGTTCCCGCCAAAATTTTGGGGCCAATTCCCCGGCTCTGGCCCGCCGCCGCCATCCCCAAAGGCCCTGCCGGCAACAAGTAAGCCGCCAACAAATTCGGATTGCCCAAAAAGCTGTAAATGCGGGTGACCCCCGCCAACGGGGATTCGGCATCCGTCCAAGTCGCCAAAGGCGCGGCCCCCAACACCGCTTGCCGCAACCCGAAAACCTCCGTGGCCAAAGCCCCCAGCAAATAGGCCCACACCACCGCCAAACGCCCCTGGGGCTTTTCCCGGAAATACACCGTCAACCCCACAAACGTCAACAGGTAGAGCAGCAGTTTGATCAGACCGTCCAGGGCCGCCCCCCGCACCGGTGACCCAACCGTCGCCAGCGCCATCGTGCCTCCGTAGGCCAGCACCGGCCACGCCAAGGGAGGGGCCCCGCTCCGCAAAGTGCCCAATCCCGCCAGCACCGCCACGGCGCCACAGCCCAAACCCATCTGCTCGTTGCTCAAAACCGGCAACCCAGCAAACAAAAAACACAGCACCCCGCCCGGCAGATGGCCGGTCGCCACCGCACTGACCCGGGCCCATCGCTGCAGGGTTCGCACCCCGCGTCCCACCTGACTGCCGGCCCACCAGGAGCCTACCATCCCAAAACCCCCAACGCTTCCGGCGGCGGTGGCAGCATTCCCCCCGCCCACTCCAACACCTGCACCAACCCCAAGTAGGCCAACCCCAACAGTGCCGAGAACACCCCCGTGAGGATGGCCACCCACTTGCCCCGTTCCATCGCTTCCTCGGAAAACCTTCTGCTAGGATACCCCCGATGGGCTGGAACCAAGGTGCATGAAACATTTCTGGATCGGGGCGATCGCCCTTCCCTGCTGGGCCACGGCCGGGCTGGCCCAGCCCAAAACCCAAGTGCGGTTGTTTGAAAATGCCACCGTGGGCACCCAACCCCCCGCGCCCATTGTGTTGCGGGGAATCAGCGGCGGCCCGGCCGAAACCCAAGCCATCGCCGGCCGTCCCGAAACCGAAACCGGCCCCTGCCTGGGGTTCGTCGATCCCGAACCCGACCACCGCATTACCCTGCAAATTCCCTTCGAGCGCCTGCGGTTGCAAGTGGCCGCCACCGGCGATACCGTCTTGGTGGTGCGGGGCCCCGGCGGTGTGTGGTGCAACGACGATGCCGACGATCGCAACCCGGCGATCGGGGGTTCTTGGCTGGCGGGTACCTACGAAATTTGGGTCGGTTCCTACGAAGCCGGGGCCGCCTTTCCCTACCTTTTGGAAATCATCCCCTGAGCCATCAAGTTCGCCTGCTGGAGGGGCCCCACGGCGGTGGCGGAATCCTGTGTTGAACCTTTGGAGGATACGATGCTTGTACAGTCTCCCTCACATTCTTATCACGCCCTGCCCGATGCTGAGATCATCCAAACTTTTGGCAGCAGCGCGGAAACCGGGTTGACCGCGGAGGAGGTAGCCCACCGCTACGAACAGCATGGCTGGAACGAATTGCAGTTTAAGCCCGGGAAACCCCCATGGTTGAGGTTCTTGCTGCAATTTCATCAGCCACTTCTCTATATTTTGCTGCTGGCGGGAACGGTGAAGGCGTTTTTGGGTTCCTGGACGAATGCCGCCGTGATCTGGGGGGTGACGCTGATCAACGCCATCATTGGCTACGTGCAAGAAGCGAAGGCGGAAGGGGCGATCGCCTCCCTTGCCAAAGCGGTCACCACCGAAACCACCGTGTTGCGGGAGGGGCAACCCCTGCGAATTCCCTCGCGAGAATTGGTGCCGGGGGACTTGGTTTTGCTGACATCTGGCGACAAGGTGCCGGCGGACTTACGGCTGTTGCGGGTTCGCAACCTGCAGGTGGATGAATCCGCCCTCACGGGAGAATCCGTGCCCGTGGCAAAATCATGCCAAGTTTTGCCCGCCGATACCCCCCCTCGCCGATCGGCGCAACATGGCCTATGCCGGAAGTTTTGTCACCTTTGGCCAAGGCCAGGGGATGGTGGTGACGACTGCCAACGCCACAGAAGTGGGGCAGATCTCCCAGTCGATGGAAGATCGGGTTAGCCTGAGCACGCCCCTGACCCGCAAGTTTGAGAAGTTCAGCCACACCCTGCTCTACGTCATTTTGACTTTGGCAACCTTCACCTTTGTGGTTGGGCTGGGGCAAGGGGAGTCCTGGATCAAAATGTTTGAGGCGGCCGTGGCCTTGGCGGTCAGTGCCATTCCCGAAGGGTTGCCCGCCGTGGTGACGATTACCCTGGCGATCGGGGTCAACCGCATGGCCAAACGTCATGCCATTGTGCGCAAGTTGCCCGCCGTGGAGGCATTGGGCAGCGCCACGGTGATTTGTTCCGACAAAACCGGGACGCTCACGGAAAACCAAATGACGGTTCAAGAGATTTATGCGGGCGGACAACACTACCGTGCCAGCGGCGGCGGCTACAGTCCCAAGGGCAACATCACGACCGTCGATGGCAACGATCCCAACCCCCTGGTGGTAGAAGAATTCCCACCGGTTTTGATGGATTGCTTGCTGGCAGGGGTTTTGTGCAACGATTCCCAGCTCAAACAGACCGGAGCCGATTGGGTGGTGGTGGGCGATCCGACGGAAGGAGCCTTAATTACGGTGGCGGAAAAGCGGGTTTGAGCCAAGCGGGGCTGGCGGCGGCCAAACCCAGGCTGGATGCGATTCCGTTTGAGTCAGACTATCAATACATGGCAACCCTGCACGATGCCAAGCCGCGGATGATGTACGTCAAAGGCTCGGTGGAAGCCTTGCTCCGTCGGTGCCGCCAGATGCTTGATGCCCAGGGACAGGCTGTCGCCCTCGATGCCGACCAAATCCAACAGGAGGTCGAGTCCATGGCGGGTCAAGGCTTGCGGGTGCTGGCGTTTGCCCAAAAAGCTGCGGCGGTGCATCAGCACGCGATCGACCATGGGGACATTGCCACCGATTTGGTCTTTTTGGGGTTGCAGGGCATGATCGATCCCCCCCGCCCCGAAGCCATTGCCGCGGTTCATGCCTGTCGGTCGGCGGGGATCCAAGTCAAGATGATTACGGGCGATCATATTGCCACGGCCCGGGCGATCGCCCAACGGATGGGGATGCAAACGGCGGCGGGGGTGGTGGCATTTACGGGGCAACAATTGGCCGAAATGAGCGATCGGGAGCTGAAGCAGGCCGCGGCCACCGGTTCCGTCTTTGCGAGGGTTGCCCCAGCCCAGAAGCTGCAACTGGTGGAAGCGCTCCAAGCCGAAGGGGAGATTGTGGCCATGACGGGGGATGGGGTGAACGATGCCCCCGCGCTCAAACAAGCGGATATTGGCATTGCCATGGGCAAAGGGGGTACGGAAGTGGCACGGGAATCGGCGGCCATGCTCTTGACCGACGACAATTTTGCTTCCATCGAAGCTGCTGTGGAAGAAGGACGCACCGTCTATCAAAATTTACGCAAAGCGATCGCCTTTCTGTTGCCGTGAACGGGGGCGAATCCATGACCATTTTGATCAGTGCTTTGTTGGCGCGGGAGTTGCCGATTTTATCCCTGCAAGTTCTCTGGCTGAATATGATCAACTCCATCACCATGACGGTTCCCCTCGCCTTTGAACCCAAATCGCCGGGGACGATGCAGCAGCCCCCCCGCAACCCGCAAGAACCCCTGCTCACCCCCCAATTGCTCCGCCGCATTTTGGTGGTGTCGGTCTTCAATTGGATTTTAATTTTTGGACTGTTTGAATGGGCGAAGTCTACGACGGGAAGCGTTGCCGTGGCCAGAACCATGGCCATTCAAGCGCTGGTGGCGGCTCGGATCGTTTACTTGCTGAGCATTAGCCAATTGGGTGCCAACATAGTCGGGTATGTCCGTGGTCGAAACCGGGCGATCGCCAATGCCCCTATCCTCATGGCGGGGATAGCCACCGCAACAATCCTCCAAATTCTCTTTAGTCAATGGGAGGTGATGAACACCCTATTTGCCACAGCGCCCCTAACTTGGCAGCAATGGCTGATTTGCCTGCTCCCGATGATACCCATGCTCCCCACAGCATTTTTGGTCAATTGGATGGATTCCCCCCAAGCCCCTGCCACAAATCGTTAGAGGACATCTAATCCAGGCAATGAAGACGAAATGGGGGCTCTGCAACCAATCATTAATGCCCGCCATATCAGGTGTATAGTCATTTTAATTAAAACTGACGCGTTTTTTTCTGCCCAACGAAAGTCTACTAGAACCAATACGGGGGCTTCGCCCCTGCGACCCGACTTGTTTCGTCTCGTCGCTATGCAAAACAGCTATACAGGCGCATTCTTAATTAAAACGACTATATATGTTTAGTCTCGGGTGTCCAGCCCTTTTCTTCATTGTCTTTTTCCTTGTTGTCTTTTTCCTTGTCGTCTTTTTTGAGTCTGTACCACCGGGGCAAATTCGTGGGCAATATTACTGCGGGCATAAGGGTTTTGCCAAAAGTTCGATGGGTTTATCCTATCGACAAATCTTCCATAGCATTGGTTTTGGGTTGCGTTTCCCCCAGGAGCAGGGGCCAAGGAAAACCAAGAAATCGATACGGGACAAGACTTTCGGCAAAGTCGCCACCGTCAAATTCACGTCTAAACCGGTGCCGCAAACGCGATAATTGAAAAGTCCCCAGCCAGGAAGTCGAGTATGCAGGTCAAAGCTGCCGTTGCCCATGGCCCCGGCCAACCCCTCGCGATCGAGACCGTGCAGCTTGACGGCCCCCAGGCGGGGGAAGTGATGGTAGAAATCAAAGCCACGGGGGTTTGCCATACCGATGCCTACACGCTCTCGGGCCAAGACCCCGAAGGGCTGTTCCCGGCCATCCTCGGCCATGAAGGAGCGGGCATCGTGGTGGAGGTGGGGGAAGGGGTTGCCAGCGTCCAACCGGGCGATCGCGTCATTCCGCTTTATACCCCGGAATGCCGCCAGTGCAAGTTTTGCCTCAGCCGGAAGACCAACCTCTGCCAAGCCATCCGCCGCACCCAGGGCCAGGGGGTGATGCCCGACGGCACCCATCGTTTTTCGCTGCACGGCCAGCCCCTCTATCACTACATGGGCACCTCCACCTTTGCCAACTACACCGTATTGCCGGAAATTGCCGTAGCCAAAATTCGCCCGGATGCCCCCTTCGACAAAGTGTGCTACATCGGGTGTGGGGTCACCACCGGCATCGGGGCCGTCCTGTTCACCGCGAAGGTAGAGCCGGGGGCGAATGTGGTGGTGTTCGGACTGGGGGGAATCGGCCTCAATGTGATTCAAGGCTGCCGGATGGTGGGGGCAAGCAAAATTGTGGGGGTAGACATCAACCCCGCCCGCCGGGCGATCGCCGAGCAATTTGGCATGACCCACTTCGTCAACCCCAAGGAAATCGACGGCGATCTGGTAGCCCACTTGCTGGAACTCACGGATGGCGGCGCGGACTTCAGTTTCGAGTGCATCGGCAACGTGCAGGTGATGCGGCAAGCCTTGGAATGCTGCCACAAGGGGTGGGGCAAATGTACGATTATCGGTGTGGCCCCTGCGGGCGCAGAAATTGCCACCCGGCCGTTTCAGTTGGTGACGGGACGGGTGTGGATGGGCAGTGCCTTTGGCGGCGCCCGGGGACGCACCGATGTACCCAAAATCGTGGATTGGTACATGGAAAACAAAATCAACATTGATGCCCTGATTACCCACACCCTGCCCCTCGATCGCATCAACGAAGCCTTCGAGCTGATGCACCGGGGCGAGTCGATCCGCACGGTCATTACCTTTGAATAACCCTAGGACTTACGCAAATGTGATCTAAAACCCTGACTCTAAGTAGGGTGTGGGGCGTAGCCCCACTTGAGGGCTCTAACTCCCTTCTCACAGCACTTCCCCCATCAAAATACGTATAGCTGTTTTGCATAGCGACGAGACAAGACAAGTCGGGTCGCAGGGGCGAAGCCCACGTATTGGTTCTATTAGACTTTCGTTGAGCAAGAAAAACCGTGTCGGTTTTAATTAAAATGACTATAAATCCTGTAACCCTATGCCTGCTTCGTCTTCCCTAGAGCGTCTGAGCACGAGCCGCTGTTTTGGTGGCACGGTGGCCGTCTATCGCCATCCCTCGCGGGAATGCCAGTGCGGTATGCAGTTTTCGATTTATTTGCCGCCCCAGGCCGAGCATGAACCCGTGCCCGTGCTGTATTACCTGTCGGGGCTGACCTGTACCGAAGAGAACTTCACCGCCAAAGCGGGGGCGCAGCGCTATGCCGCCGAGTATGGCTTGGCCCTGGTGGCTCCCGATACCAGCCCCCGTGGCGAAGGGTGCCCGACGACCCGAATGCCTGGGATTTTGGGGATGGGGGCGGGTTTTTATGTGGATGCGACGATCTCACCGTGGGATCGCCACTACCGCACCTACAGCTACGTGGTGAAGGAGTTGCCCGAACTCGTTGCGGCTCATTTTCCCATCCGTGGCGATCGCGCCGGGATTTGCGGGCATTCCATGGGGGGCCATGGCGCGTTGGTATGCGGGTTGCGCCATCGCGATCGCTATCGATCGATTTCAGCCTTGGCGCCGATTGCGGCCCCGATGCAGTGTCCGTGGGGCGAAAAGGCATTTTCGGGCTATTTGGGCGGCGATCGCACCGCTTGGCGAGCCTACGACGCCACGGAACTGGTGGCCACCCACGCCGATCCGAACCGCACCATCCTGATCGATGTGGGCACCGCCGATCCGTTTTTGGCCCAGGGGCAGTTGTTGCCGGAGGTGTTCGCGGCGGCTTGCCAAGCTGCCGGGCAACCCCTCACCCTGCGCAGGCAATTGGGCTACGACCACAGCTACTATTTTGTCGCCACCTTCCTCGGCGATCACATCCGCCATCATGCCGCCGTGTTGCAGCTTGACCGCGGCCAATGGCTATAGTCGGTTTAATTAAAAGTGAGGCGATTATAGTTGTTTTAACCACTTTTACTCCCCTCTCCCTGCTTGGGAGAGGGGTTGGGGGTGAGGGCGAGACTGTCGTAAATTTATTTGAAATGACTATAAGTAGGACGAGTTGGGGAAAAGCCTGAGATGAGGGGAAACCCAAGACGGGGAGACAGTTTTTGGTTTCCCCACCCACGCAATCATCGGCTTTCCAAACACAACAGCGTCACTTCCGGCGGACAGAACCACCGACCGGGCCAATAGGTGCCCAAACCCCGGTTGATGTAAAGACGGTTGTTCCCCACCGTGTGCAACCCCGCCGATCGCCGCCAATCCTTCACCACATCAAACCAGTCTTGCCACAGCAACGGCACCGCACGGGCTACGCCCTGGGGCAACCAAGTCCGTCCCCGTTTCACCAGACCCACCACCGGCCCCAAACCTGGAATCACCACCTGGCCCCCATGGGAATGGCCCGACACCTGCAAATCTACCCGCCATGGGGTCAAAGCATCCGCACTATCGGGATTGTGGGCCAGCACCAACCGGGGCACCCTCAGCGGCACGGTGCCCATCACCCCCGCCGGCGCAAACTGGGGCGACCAATAATCCGCCAGCCCCACCACCGCCAACCCCGGCCCCAAGGGATAGGCCACCTCGTTCCACAGCACCTGAACCCCGGCCCCTTGCAACGCCCCCGCAATGCAAGCCCGCGAGCGGGGATACAGCAAATCGTGGTTGCCCAACACCGCGTAGGTGCCTGCCCGCGATCGCACCCCCTGCAAAGCCGTCGCCAACACCGCAATCGGCTCCGGTTCCTCCGTCACATAATCCCCCGTCAACACCACCAAATCCGGTTGCAGCTCGTTCGTTAGGGCGATCGCCCGGGCCAGCAACCGTGGCGAAAGCCGCACCCCATCGCAATGAAAATCCGAGAGATGCACCAGCCGCACCCCCGCCAAATAGGGCGGCAAATCGGCGATCGCCAGGGTTAACCGTTCCAACCGCAGAGATTCCGGCAACCAAGGCCTCACCGGCAACCTAACCCTGAGCCTGGGACTCGTACTTCCGCTTGGCCCGCGCCGCCTCTTCCCGCAACGCCTCCAGCCGCTTTTCCAAGATCGCCCGCTGCCGTCCCTTCCCCGCCTGCCCCGCCAGATATTTGAGGGCACTGCCCAAACTCTTAAACGCCGCCGGCAAATTGTAGCCATTGCGCACCGCCAGCCGCACCGCCGCGCGATCGGCATCGATCAAATTTTGCACATCCTTGCGGGTAGACCCCTTCCGCCACAACTGGAAACCCGCTACCCCACACACCGCCAGCGCCAACGCAAACAACAACCCGTTTTGCACCCACAGTTCCCCGACGGCGCCCCCCAACCCCACCGCCAAAGCGGCAATTTCCCAGCCGTCCCGGGGAATCGAATCGTTCTGCACCCGAGCCACCTCGTGCCAAAACAACAAATTCCGCTGATCTTCCGCCAGACGTTCCCACCGGGGCATATCCACCAAAATCGCCACCTCGTCCCCCCCTGCCTCCTCGCAGGCAATCAACTTGGGACGCACCCCATCCGCCGGCAACACCTTCACCCATGCCTGCAACTCCTGAGGCAGCAATCCATGCAACCGTCGCGCTTCCGTCCGCGCAAACGTATTTTGAGGGAAGAACTCGGAGCCGGCATACCAACGACATACCCTATCTGCTTGCCCTCAGTTTACCACCCCATCCCGTACGCTAAACTGGTCGTACCGCCGGCCGGAATTCCTTCCCAAGGCTCTTGCATATCCAGATCCAGTAACTAACCCAAGTGCCTAACCCAAGTGCCCGGGCCCCCATTGGGTACCACCCCTAGGAAACGGGATCCGAAAGTTCGATCCAAATCAAAGTTCGATCTAGTCCTGAATGTATCCTTGGGCACCTTTGGCACTAAGTTGGCATTAAGTTGGCACCAAGCGAAAATACTTAGCACAACCCCTTGGGGTGCAATTGCTAAGAATTGTTAACGATTTCCATCTTAAGATAAAGAATCGTTAAATACTGCTAATCAATCCAATTACGTATCGCGCGAAAAGGAGCTTTAGAAGCGAATGGGACTTCCCTGGTATCGCGTACACACCGTACTGCTCAACGACCCAGGTCGATTGATTGCCACCCACCTGATGCACACGGCGTTGGTGGCGGGCTGGGCCGGTTCGATGGCGTTGTTTGAAACGGCGACCTTCGACCCCAGCGATCCGGTATTCAATCCGATGTGGCGGCAAGGGATGTATGTTTTGCCGTTCATGGCGCGGTTGGGGGTCACCCAATCCTGGGGCGGCTGGACGGTGACGGGGGAAACGGCGGTGGCCAACCCCGGCATTTGGTCGTTTGAGGGCGTGGCTTTGGCCCACATTGTGTTGTCGGGGCTGTTGTTTTTGGCGGCCTGCTGGCATTGGGTGTATTGGGATTTGGAACTCTTCCGCGACCCCCGCACCGGCGAGCCGGCGTTGGACTTGCCGAAGATGTTTGGCATTCATTTGTTTTTGTCGGGGATTTTGTGTTTTGGGTTTGGGGCGTTTCACCTCACGGGCTTGTTTGGGCCGGGGATGTGGGTGTCCGATCCCTACGGCTTGACCGGTCACGTGGAGCCGGTGGCTCCCGATTGGGGCCCCAACGGTTTTAATCCTTTCAATCCCGGCGGTGTGGTCGCCCACCACATTGCGGCGGGAATCGTGGGGATTTTGGCGGGGTTGTTCCACCTGACGGTGCGGCCGCCGGAGCGTTTGTACAAGGCGTTGCGGATGGGGAACATCGAAACGGTGTTGTCGAGCAGCATTGCCGCGGTATTTTTTGCCGCGTTTGTGGTATCCGGCACGATGTGGTACGGTTCGGCGACTACCCCGATCGAGTTGTTTGGGCCGACCCGGTTCCAGTGGGACAACGGGTTCTTCCAGCAGGAAATCGATCGCCGCGTGCGGGTAGCTCAAGACAACGGCATGGATGTGGCCGCGGCGTGGGGCACCATTCCCGACAAGTTGGCGTTCTACGACTACGTGGGCAACAGCCCGGCCAAGGGCGGTTTGTTCCGTACCGGGCCGATGGTGAAGGGGGACGGTTTGGCCACGAGCTGGCTGGGTCACCCGATTTTCCGGGACAAGGAAGGTCGCGAGTTGACGGTACGGCGTTTGCCCAACTTCTTCGAGACGTTCCCGGTGGTGTTGCAGGACAACGATGGCATTGTGCGGGCCGACATTCCGTTCCGGCGGGCCGAGTCGAAGTACAGCTTTGAGCAAGCTGGGGTGACGGTGACGTTTGCGGGCGGCGAGTTGGACGGCAAGGTGTACACCGATGCGCCAACGGTGAAGAAGTTTGCCCGGAAAGCGCAGTTGGGCGAGGCGATTTCCTTCGACCAAGACAAGTACGAGTCGGATGGGGTATTCCGCACCAGCCCCCGGGGTTGGTTCACGTTTGCCCATGCCACTTTTGCGTTGTTGTTCTTCTTTGGTCACATCTGGCACGGGGCGCGGACGTTGTTCCGGGACGTGTTTGCCGGGATCGACCCGGAATTGGGCGAAGAGCAAGTGGAATGGGGGGCCTTCCAGAAGGTGGGCGACAAGTCTACGCGCATCAAACCGGTGGAGGTCTAAATGGAAACGATTACCTACACGTTGATTTTTGCTTGCACGATTGGTCTGTTTTTCTTTGCGATCTTTTTCCGGGAACCGCCCAAAATCTCGGGTGGCCGCGAAAAGAAGTAGGAACCATGCCCTGATTTGGGACATGACATCGTGAGCTGGCTCCAGCTCTCAAGGTGATGAAGGGGGGATGTGCCCCCCTTTTTTGGTGCGAATGGGGAGGCGCGATCGCCCCTGGATGGATGAAGTTTGCCCCAAACATCTGTGGGAAAATAGCCTTTATCAGGATGGAGCAGCGGCCATGAAACTCACCAAAGCCAACGTTTTGGCCCACACCGATACGGTCTACGATGCGATCGTGGCGGGGGGGGGCATGGGCGGTCTTTCGGCGGCAATTTATTTGGCGCGGTATGGGTTGAAATGTTTGATTGTGGAAAAGGGGCGGGGGCGTTCCTTTTGGATGCAGGATTTGCGCAATTATGTGGGGCTGGACCCGACCACTCCCGGGCGGGACATCATCAAGCACGCCACCGATCAAGCTTTGGACTGGGGGGCCGACCTGTTGCGGGCCTACGTGGAAGAGGCGACCGATGCCGGGGATTGCCTGGAGGTCAAAGTGAAAGTCGGCAAAACCGACAGCGTTTATCCGGTGTTCAAAACCAGGTATTTGGTGGCGGCGACGGGGATCATCGACAACCTGCCGGAGTTGCCGGACATGCAAAACGTCTACGATTTTGCCGGGTATACCCTGCACGTTTGCATGATCTGCGATGGGTTTGACATGCAGGATCAAAAAGCCATTTTGATTGCGGGCCGGGAAGGGCAAATCGAGGCGGCGTTTGTGATGAATTGGTTTACGCCCTACATTCAGGTGTTGACCAACGGCAAGTTTGAGGTGGGGGCCGCCATGCGCCAAAAGCTGGCGGATTATGGGTTTCCGTTGTACGAACAGCCGATCGCCCGTTTTCTGGGGGAAAACCACAAGTTGGTGGGGGTCGAGTTTGACGACGGTACCCGGATCGAGGCGACCACGGGTTTGGTGAACATGGGTTCGGTTTACCACAATTCCTATTTGAAGGGTTTGCCGGAGTTGCAGTGGGACGGTGAAAATTTGCTGACGGACGATTTTTGCCAGACCCATCACCCCCGCGTTTTTGCGATCGGGGATTTGAAGAAGGGGCTGAACCAGGTCTCGGTGGCGGTGGCGGACGGCACGTTGGCAGCGACCCGAATTTGGCGCACCCTCCGGCGGGCATCGACTCCCCGCAAATGGGAAGAAAATTTGGCC
>JAAUUG010000053.1 GCA_012031195.1 Oscillatoriales cyanobacterium SM2_1_8 | reverse complement strand
TCCGCCAGCGGGTGGGTGGAAGGGGACAAAATCGGGCGATCGCCGTCATGGTTTCACCTCAATGTGCATGGGAACAAGGGCAGATAGGGTTGCCGTCGGGTGGAACTCACCAATTGGCCGGCGGTGGCTTCGCTCCAACGGGTGAGGTTGCCGGGGGCGAGCCCGAAAAACACCACCAACAAGGTCAGCAAAAAGGCCGGTACCCGCTCATTGGCGGTCACCCGTGGGTAATAGGAAGTGAAGTTGTCCAGCTTGCCAAAACAGGTGCGGTTCATCAAAATCACAAAATATACCGCAGTGAGACCGGTGCCGAAAATACAGACCAGGGTGGGGATGGGAAACACCGAAATGCTGCCCTGAAAAATCAGGTATTCGGCGATAAAACCCACCAGACCGGGGACGCCCGCACTGGCCATGCCCCCCACCACCAAAAAGCGGCGATCGCCGGCAACCCCCGCACGGGATTGAACAAGCCGTTCAACACATCCAGTTCCCGGGTGCCCACTTTTTTCTCGATGATGCCCACCAGGTCAAACAACACCGCCAAAATTAGCCCGTGGCTAGCCATCTGGACAATGCCGCCGGTGACCGCCAAGGGGGTGGCCGCCGCCCCCGCCAACAAAATGTAGCCCATGTGCCCAATGGAACTGTAGGCCACCATCCGCTTGATGTCTTTTGGGCGATCGCCGCGATCGCCCCGTACAACACACAGCCGGCTCCCCAGACGGCCAAGTAGGGGGACAACACCTGCCAAGCCTGGGGCAACAGTTGCAGGATGAACCGAAACAAGCCGTAGCTGCCCAACTTGGCCAAAATCCCCCCCAGCAAAATGGCAATGGGGGCCGAAGCCTCCACGTAGGTATCGGGCAGCCAGGCATGGAGGGGCACCAACGGCGTTTTGATGCCAAACCCGATCAACAGGGCGATCGCCAGGGCCAGTTGCACGTTCAGGGGGATCTGGGCCGATTGCACCGCACCAAACTCAAACTCGGGCACGGTGCCGCCGGCTACCCAACCCAAGGCCACCAGGGCCCCCAACAAAATCAACCCGGAAATGGCGGTGTACACCAGAAACTTCATGGCCGCCAAGTCCCGTTTGGGGCCGCCAAACACGGCGATCGCCAAATACACCGGAATCAACTCCAGCTCGTAGAACAGCAAAAACAACAGCAGGTTTTGGGACAGCAACGCCCCGGCAATGCCGCCATGGATCAGGAACACCAACACATAAAACAGCTTGGGACGCACCTGGGTGCGATCGCTGCTGAGCACCACAATCCAGGTCAGCAACGCATTGAGCCCCAACAGGGGCAACGCCAAGCCGTCCACCGCCAAGCTATAGTTCAAACCCAATCCCGGCAGCCAAGCCTGAAATTCCGCCAGTTGAAAGCCGCCGACCGCCACATCCATGGTTTTCCACAACAGGGCCTGCAACGCCAGCAACCCGCTGGCCAAAGCGATCGCCACCCCCTTCAACAGGGAACGGGTTTCCGAAGACTTGAGGCTCGACGCCGGGGCCACCGCCGTTCGGGCCTCCGGTACCGGCAACAGGGCCAAAATCAGGGCCGCCAACCACGGCCCCCACAACACCGCACTCAACAACATCTGGATCCTCCTAGCGCCACCATACCCAAGCCACCAACCCGGCGGTGCCCAACACCACCGTCAACACGTACCATTGGGCTTGCCCCCCCGTGGTGTACCGCAGGCGATCGCCGCTGAGGAGGGCAAACACCCCCACGGCCTGACCAGCTCCGTCCACCAAACGGTTGTCCACCCATTCCAAAATCTGGGAAACCACCGCCACCAACCGCACAATTGTGAGGCGGTACAAATCACTGGTGTAAAAATCTCGGGCCAAAAATTCTTGCCAAGCCGCCGGCACCGCCCACGCCTGCCGCCGCCGCCCGTATTGCAGCCACCCCAGGCCCATCCCCAGCCCCGCGGCGATCGGCAACACCCCAACCAAGGGCGACCCCACAGGGCGCACCCCCCACTGCCAAAGCATCACCGGCAGGTTGAGGGCCACACCGATCCCCACGGTCATGGGCAAAATCATCGGCCAGTGCACCTCCGGCGATCGCGCGGTCATCTGCTGCGGCGCGCCCAAAAAGATCAAGCCAAAGGCCCGCGTCAAGGCCAACGCCGAGGCGATCGTGACCAACCCCAACCACACCACCAATCCCGGCTGGGCGGCCCAAGCGTTGAGCAACCCGGCCAAGGGCCCAAACCCCGCCAGCGGCGGTAGCCCCACCAACGTGGCCCCCCCCGATCGCAAACGTTAGGGCCGAAATCGGGCGGCGGCTCAGCAATCCCCCCAGCCAGCGCACGTCCTGCACCCGGCTGTTCCAAATCACCGCCCCCACCGCCATCACCAACAGCGCCATGGCCACGGCATAGGTCAACAACCCTTGTTGGGCCAAGCCCAATTCCCCCGTGGCCACCGCCACAAACACCACGCCGAGGTAGGCACTGGTCAGGTAAGACAAAATCCGCTTGACGTCGATTTGGGCGATCGCCACCAACGCCGCCCCCAACGCCGTGGCGGCCCCAACGATGCCCGCCACCTGCAACACCGTCGGCGACAGCGCCAACACCGGATAGAGCCGAATCAAAACCCACGCCCCCGTCGATACCACCACCGAATTGCGCAAAATCGTGCTGGGGAGGGCCCCTCCATCGCCTCGTCCAACCACAAATGGAACGGGAATTGGGCGCACTTGGCCACCGGCCCCGCCAACAACCCCAGACCAACCCAGGTCATGACTTGGGGATCCAAATCGGTGCGGGCCGCCCACGCCGCCAATTCGTCAAAATTCCAGGTGCCGGTGAAGGGGTACAGGGCCACCACCCCCATCAACAACAACAAATCCCCCACCCGCTTGGTCAAAAACGCATCCCGGGCCCCCGTCACCACCAGCGGCTGGTTGTACCACACCCCCACCAGCAAATAGGTGCCCAACGTCAAAATTTCTAAAATGACGTAGCTAAAAAATAGAGATTGACAAAATACCAGGGCGCACATTCCCCCCTCAAACAAGGCCAGCAGCGAGAAGAACCGGGCCCAACCCCAATCCATCTCCAAATAGCCGATCGCATAAACCTGGGCCAACAGGTTTAGCCCCGTCACCACCACCGCCGCCCCCGCCGCCAACGGCGACACCTCAAACGGAAAACTCAACCGAAAGTCACCGACCACCAGCCAGGGATAATCCACCACCGTTGGCGCCTGCCCCCACACCGTCGCCAACAACCCCAAACTGTGCCCAAACGCCAGCAAGGTCAGCAGCAAATTTACATAGCCCGCCGGTCGCGGCCCCGTTCGCTTCGTGATTGAGGGGAACCACAGCACCGACAGCAGCGCCCCCACCAAGCTGTAGACCGGGATCGACCAAACCGTCTCCTTCAATAAGTTCATTTTATATTGTCTATTCCCCTGACTTTTTGCATAGCCAAACATCTATGCATTATGCTGCAATCCCAGGGATTGGTCTAGGGGGAAGCCCAAATTGTTAAGGAGATCGAAAACCGGTCACCGCGCCAGGCGCCAAATTTTCCAACTGCCGTGGGCCACCAGCAGTCCGATCGCCGCCCCCACCACCAAATCCGGGAGGTTGGTTTGCAGGGCCCCGCAGAGCAGGCCGGCCCCGATGGTGCCCAAGTTGGCCAAAACATCGTTGCGGGAGAAAATCCAACTGGCTTGGAGGTGGACGGCCCCTTGGCGGTGTTTGGCCAAAAGCACCACGGCGATCGCGTTGCCGATCAGGGCCAGCAAACCAACGCCCCCCATGGCCCAAACTGCGGGCAGCCGACCGCCCTGGAACCGTTGCCAAGCCCCCACCCAAATCAGCACGGCCAAGGTCATTTGCAGCACCCCGCTAAACCGGGCGGTGCGTTTCTGGAATTGGGGCGATCGCCCAATGGCCGCCAGGGACAGACCATAGACCAGGGCATCGGCGAGCATGTCCACGCCATCGGCCGCCAGGGCCAAGGATTGGGCCCACCACCCCACCCCCACTTCCAAGACAAACAAGGAGGCGTTGATCGCCAACAGCCATCTCAGCACATTGCGGGTCAAGCCCTCGATTTCGTGGCAATCGCAGTCGGCCATGGTGTCGGATGGGGGGAATGGGGCAAGGTCATTTTCCATACCCGTCGGGTCAGGGGGGCGCCTGCAAAAAAGTCTGAATTTTGGTCAAGTCAAAGGTTTGGCTGATTTCGCGGAGCCGCGCGGCGAAGGGGCGATAACGGCCATCGGCTTGTTCCAAACGGCGGGTTGCTTCTTCGATCGCCGCGATGCGCCCTTTGCCGGCCAACCGATGGAGTTTTTCCAATTCCATGGCTTCCGGGTAAACGAGCTCGGATGGGGACACGCCCACGTCAACCGCCGTCGGGTCATAGCGCCACCGGAGGCCCAGGCATTGCTGCAGCTTGGCCAACACCTCGTCCGCTTGAATCGGTTGCCGCAACACATCATCGCAACCAGAAATCCAGCCGTCGTGGTCCGCCGCCGCAGGGGTGACCGCCCCCAAAATGGGCAACCCTTTGGCCCGGGCTTGGGCGATCGCCTCCCCCCCTTCCGTCGCCAAAATATCCCCATCCACCACCATCAAATCCACGGACTGGGTGGCCAGGGCCCGCAGCCCCTCTTGGGCATCGCCGGCTTCAAGGGTCAAAAATCCCACCGATTGCAGCAGGCTGCGCAGCACGGCCCGATTTTCCCAACGGCGATCCACCAGCAAAACGGTGCGGCGATCGCCCTCGTAGCCGCCAATGCGCTGCCTGGAGGTGCCTTCGGCGTCAACGTTGGCCCCTTCGCACGCCAGCAACCGCAACGCCACCGTAAACGTGCTGCCTTGGCCCAACCGGCTCGCCACCGATAGGGTACCGCCCATCAAGTTCACAATTTGTTGGGTGATGGCCAACCCCAGCCCCGTGCCTTCAATGTGGCGCGCCACCCGCCGCGATCGCTCAAACGGGCAAAAATTTGGGTGAGGTCTTCGGGATCGATGCCCAAACCCGTATCCGCAACTTGAAAGACCATCGCCACGGGATTTTCCGTTGGCGGGCTGGTCACCTTAATTCGCCAGGCGATCGTGCCCGCTTCGGTGAATTTGACGGCATTGCCCAAGAGGTTCAGCAACACCTGCCGCAGGCGCTTGCGATCGGCACAGATGTGGGTGGGGAGATCGGAGTCCGCCAACACCTCCAACGCGATATCCTTTTCCGCCGCCTTCACCGAAACCATCGCAGCAATGCCGTTGATGAATTCCTCCAGGGAAAAGACCTCAGGGAAGAGTTCCATTTTCTGAGCTTCAATTTTGGCGAGGTCGAGGACATCGTGGATCAACTCCAAAAGGTGGGTGCCGCACTGATGGATAATGACCGCCCCCTGGCGATCCTCTTCCGCCAAATGGGGCGATCGCTGCAAAATCTGGGCATAGCCCAAAATGCCGTTGAGGGGGGTGCGCAATTCATGGCTCATGCCGGCCAAAAACAGGCTTTTGGCTTGGTTGGCGGCATCGGCGGCATCCTTGGCCGCGGCGAGTTCGGCGGTGCGATCGCGCACTTTGGCTTCGAGATCGGCAAAAGCATCCCGGAGACGCTTCGCCATGCGATCGAACGAACTGGCCAACCGATTCAGTTCCGCATAAACGCCCCCCGTCACCTCCTGATTGAGATCGCCGCTGGCGATCGCTTCGGAAGTCTGAGCCAAGCGCAAAATGGGCTGGGCAATCCAGCGGGCCGCCACCAGACCGAACAGAGCCGCCGCCGCCAGGAGCAGACCACACAGCCAAGCCACAACGGTCATGCTCGCATCGACTTGGGCCATAAAGTCTGATTTGGGCGCCACCAACACAATCAGCCAATCCAAACGCCGCCGGCGATGTTTTTCGCTCACGGGGGAAATCTGACCAAAATAGGTGTCGCGGCCTACCCGAAAATCAAATTGGGCCGCCGTGTCGATGGCAGTGAGGGAGCCGTAGCGCTTTTCCAAGAAGTTCATGGCATTGCGCACCAAGGGATCGCGGCTGGCGCGGGCCAAAATCATCGATCCTTCCTGCCCATTCTGCTGAAACAGCGGCTCGTCGGTCGAGCTGGAAATGATTCTCCCTTGGCGATCCATGAGAAAAGCTTTGCCTTGCCGACCAATCGTCAAGCCACTGAGAAATTCCCGAAAATTCTGCAACAGCACCACATCGGTGGCACATACCCCCAACAAGCGGTTTTGGGGATCGTAGACCGGTTCGCTGGCGGTGACAATCGGCAAACCGAGGGTAAAGTCAATGTACACATCGGTCCAAATCGGTTGCCGGGCTTTGACCGCCTCCTGATACCAAGGACGTTGGCGCGGGTCGAACGGGCCCAGGGAGCCAAACTTGGCACCGCGATCGCCCAGGGCGTTGGTTCGATGGTAGTCAAAATTGCCGCCGGAGGCCGCATTGCTGACGAACATCACCACTTGGTTTCTCAGCGCCGCGGTTTCCCCAAAGTAGCGCTCGGCCCCGAGGTAAGAACCGGCCGTATCGCCGCAGTAGGAGGCGTAAATTAGGGGATAAACCTGAATTTGGCGGATAAACTGCGCCGCATTGCCACCGCCAGTCAAATCCAACTGACCGGCCGCAAACATGTTGGCATTGATTTGGTTGAACCGGTGGGGGGTATCCAGGTAGCTTTCCAACTCTCCTTCGATCCGGGACGTCAGTTTTTGACGCAGTTGCTGGGAGAGGTCTTCCACCGCCTGCTCCGCCCCCCGAAACGAAACCAAGCTGACGCTCCCCACCGCGATCGCCATTTGGGCAAAGAAGAGTCTGACCAGCACCGTACCAATGGACATGCCGGGCGATCGCGGCGACGGAGATGCCTGGGGTTTGAGCAGCCAACGCATGGACAGTCCACTTGCCATCCCCTTCATTATGCCCGGGCGACGGATCCGCCAAATTCTGCGAGGGCCGGGCTTTCCGCCAAGCCCTCATCGTCAACTCACCCCGAGGCCAAGCATTGGCTACAGCAAACCTTGGATCAGGTAGTCAAAGTAAGGCTCCGCCAAGTCCGCTTCGGTTTGGCTCAGCAAAGACAAAGCCGCTTCCTTCAAGCAGCGGATCGAATCGGCCATGCCGTTGAGGGGCACCCCCAAAGAGTTGTACATTTCGCGGGCACCAATCAAGCCAATTTGCTCAATCGGCTGCTTATCTCCCGCCAACACCCCGTAGGTCACCAATCGGAGGTACCAGCCGTAGTCACGGATGCACTGCGCCCGCTGCTGCTGACCGTAGGCATTGCCGCCCGGGGCAATGTAGTCCGGATGCAACTTCCACAGCTCGGCACTGGCGCGCTTGACAATTTTGTCCTCGTTTTCGGACAACATGGCGGCGATTTGCACCCGCTGGGCCCCGGTCCGCAGGAAATCTTTAATGTTCTGCAATTCATCGATGCTGGGATACCGCAGCTCGTCATCCGCTTGCAACAAAACTTGACTGACAACGCTCATAGACTTTTCCTAAAACACTCTCTACATTGGAAGTTTACGGTCAACCCGCTGGCGGGGAAATGGACGAACGAAAAAACCGAAAAAATGGATTGAAAACCAGAAATGGGAGCAGAACAAGGGTACCCTAGGCTACAGGTTGGCAACACCCGTCACCTAAAATGGGTTTGAGAGCAGTATAGCGAGATTCCTGGAGATATGCGTTCCCTGCCCCGCAAGCGCCTGCGATCGCTCCCCCCCAAAAAACGCCCTCCAGCATTTACATTCAGCTGCACCAGTTGGCCAACGAGCGGGAGCACCTCTTGCAAGAACGTCAACGGCTGGAGGCCCGCCAACGGTTCATTGACAGCCGCCTGCAGGAGTTGGATCGGCAAATTGCCCAGCAGGAGACGGCTGCCCGCCTGGCCGCCGCCCCCGACGTTCCCGCCGAAGTCAGTCCCTTTGACATTACCTTTTTTGATTACTAACTTTGGCTACTATAGTCATTTTAATTAAAAATGGCGCGACTACGATTGTTTTGATTGCCTTTACTCCCCTCTCCCTCCATGGGAGAGGGGTTGGGGGTGAGGGCGAGACTGTCGCAAACACATTTGAAATGACTATAATTTGGGTACCAATTTGGGCTACTCCAGCTCGGCGATCGCCCCCGCTTTTCTTGGAGAAGGGCCCCGCGGCTCCAAGGTGCCATGGTGGGCAAGCCCGGCCGGGGGTGCGGTACACTGTAAGCAAAGACGGCTTGGGTTGGGGTGGATTTTGGGCAGCAGGAACCGGGGCCGGGAATCCTTGGCAAGGGCGGGGTTTCTTGGCATAATCGGCAAGCAAGACCAAAAAGGGGATAGGGCACCGAACCGAATCGCGCAGTTGTTGGGATTGGGTTTTGGTTACCGTTGGTAGGTAAAATTGGCATAGTGTCAAGTCCAGCGCATTTAAGAGCAACGTGCGACCCGAGGGAACGAGGTACGAATGACTTCTGCATCCTCTTTAATAGAGCCAAACGGCTATTCAGGCGGAGATATAGCGGCTGGGCAGGTCGTCAAGGATGCCAAGCTTAATGTCTTGTTGGCAGCCATGCGTGTCATGGTGCGTTCGACCGGACTGCTCAAGGTGGAGACTCCTTACCACAGTTGGAAGCTATTGCTCCATGCCGGGGGCATTGTGCTGGTCGAAGAGGAAGAAGAGGCGATCGCGACGCTGACCCGCAAATTTGCGATTCAGGGCATCAAGTTTGCGCGGTTGCCGGAGTGGGAACAGAAGCAAGGGGGCGGGCCGCAGAGTTATGCGTTCATCAGCCAAGTATTTGGGCGTTACCCAGAGCCGACCAAGCAAGTTTTGAAGGATGTCTTGGCGGAAAACCTGTTGGCGATGCACTTGGAAGATCGGTTTTCGTTTGTGTGGTCGCCCATCCCCGACTTTAGCACCACGTTGCCGGTCTGGCAGTTGGCGGTCTTGGAGGGCAATGCCAGCCGCGAAGCCAAGCAGTGGGAGCAGTTTCAGTGTGTCCGCCATCCGTACCAGCGGGTGCAGTTGCTCGATGCGGCGAACATGTTGGCGCGGGTAGGCAACGACAATTTCCCGTTGTTTGCGAAGGTGACGACCGGACAGCATCGGATCAGCGAAATTGCCGACAACTTCAAGCAGGCGGTCTACCGAACGGCTTTGTTGCTGGATAAGCTGGCGCAAAAGAAAATTGTTTCGATTGTGCCGTTGTCCGAGCGGGCGGAGGACAGTGCCTTTGGGGAAGAGGGCAAAGGCAGCACCGGGCGGGGGCCGGAGGCGGGGGCGCCGAAGGTGTTCGTGGTGGACGACTCGCCGGTATTGTTGCGTCAGTTTCGGGATTTGTTGAACGGCTGGGGCTATCAAGTCAACTATACGGACGACGCCACCCAAGCCACCCAAATGTTGCTGTCGTATTTGCCATCGGTCATTTTCCTGGACATCAACATGCCGGGCTTGAGCGGGTTTGAGTTGATTCGGCACATCCGCAAGCAGAAGGCGTTGGAGGGGATTCCCATTGTGTTGGTGACGGCGGAAAACAGCATGACCAACAATTTTCGGGCAAAATGGACGGGCTGCCGGTTTATTGCCAAGCCCCGAACCTCGGAGGACACCGACAGCTTTCGTGACCAGCTCCGCACGATTTTGCGGGAGTTGGCGCCGCTGCCCTCGGATGTGCTGGTCTAGTTGTCCCGGCTGCGGTTTGGGGGTGGGACGCTGGTCTAGGTCTTGGCGCGGTTTGTGATTGTAGCTGGGCGTCCTAATTGGGCTGGGCAGGGATCCTGGGTCAGGTGTGTAGGTTTGGGTTTTGCGGTACGTTTTGCGGTGTTTTTTGCGGTGGGTTGGGGCGAGGCGTTGCGCCAAAGCATCGAGATGATTCATGTTGGGTGGAGGGGGCAGCCTACTGGTAGGATTTTCCCGATCGCCCGGTGCTGGGAAAGGCCCAATATGGCCGAAAATTTTGGAAATTTAGGGAGTGAATGGGCATGAACTTTCTGGTAATTGACGACGGGGCTACGGAACGCCACTTGTTGAGCAGCTTTCTGCATGAGTTGGGCCACACGGTCGAGGAGTCGGAATCGACCGATGGGGCGATCGAGAAAATTGCGACGGGCAAGTACGCGGCGGTGTTTTTGGACATTGTGATGCCGGATCAAGACGGCTACAAGTTTTTGCGGCAGTTGCGCACGACCCCGGAAACGGCGAAGCAGTACGTCATTTTGAGTTCGACCAAAAAGACGAAGCTGGAAATTGAGTATGGGATGAAGCGGGGGGGCGGATGACTACCTGCCGAAACCGGTGACCCGGGAAGCGTTGGAAGAAGCGTTGCAAAAAATTGCCTAGGGGCAAGGCAAAGGGCGAATGAACCGGAGGGCTCCATGAAGCTAGACTTAGAACCGGCTTTGGCGGCTGGCGGTGGGGGGACAGAAATGTCCTCGGAAGTGCGGCGGCTGATTTTGGTGGCGCTGGGCGAGCAAACCCTATCGTTTGCCGATGTTTTGGTGGCGGAAATTTTGCTGGTGGAGCGCTCTTACATTCTGCCGTTGCCGTTTTATGGTTCGGCAGTGTTGGGGGTGATCCATCACCAAGGGGGAGTGGTGCCGTTGGTTTCGCTGCGGCGGGCGCTGGGGGAATCGGCGGCGGTGCTGCCGGAACGGTTGACGGCGGTGCGGTTGACGGAGTTGGCCCCTGACGGTCTGGCGGGGATGGGGCTGGTGGTCGATCGCCTGGTGGGCAGTGTGTCTGTGGAAGATTTGACGAAGTTTCCGGCGGTGACCTATGTGCCGGCGGCATCGGTGCTGGCGCGTTTGGCGCCCAACCTGTGGCAACCGCAGCGCTGGGCGGCTTAGGGACGACGGGGGTCTTGCCAAACGCGCAATCGGTGCTACAGTGCTGGCAAATTTCGGAAGAAGCCATGCAGTCTGCAGCGAAAGGACGTCCGGCGTATCAACCGGCGGTGCCCATTCCTATTTATCGGCAATTGGCCCGGGAACTTCACACCGTTAAGGCCAAGTTGGCAACCCTGGAGGCGGAGCGCACCGGTCTCTTGGCCCAAAACCAGCGGTTGTTGGCGGAGGTAGAGGCGATCGCAGCCAACAATCAGTCCTTGCGGGAGGCGATCGCCCGGGGGCAACGGGAAATGCACATTTTGCTGGATCAGTCGGATCGGCGTTTGGAAACGATTGTGCAGGTGGGGGAGCCGTTGCCGGGGCCCGAAATGCCCAACCTCGACAACGTGGTTCCGTTTGAAACCGTGACCCGGTTGGATTTGCGATCGCCCGATGACAGCACGGTGCAATTGCGGATTGCGGTGGACGAGCCGGCGGCCGCGTTTTCTACCCAAGCTTTGCGTTCGGAGCCCAGCCCTGGGGAAACGGTTTCTGAGTCTTGGCAAACCGAGGTGGGTACGCCGCCCTTGACTTCGGAAACCTTGGCGATGGAGACCGAGGCGCCGGTATCGCGGCTGTGGATCGCCCTGACGGTGGTGCTGATTGTCGCTTTGTCCTTTGGGGCGGGCTACCTGTTGATGAGCCCGTTGGCAACGCGCAAATAGGTTCAAGGGCGATGGGCGATCGCCGCGGCCCAGGCCTGTTGGTAAGCGACTCCCCCCAAAAAGCGATCGCCGTAGTAGGCATAGGGGGCGGGGTCGTAGATGGGCAGGGCATCGTCTTCGGGGTAATCTTCTTGGGCCGAGGCGATCGCGGCGCGGACTTGGGGGACGGTAAACCGGCGGCCAACGAAATAGCCAAATTGGGCAGGGTCGCCGGGCAGGTGCGGGAGGTTGGGGTCAATCCGGCGATCGGCCTGCTCGACCCAAGCGTGTTCTTGGGGTTGGGAACGGCTGCCGGCCACAAAACCTTGGACATAGTAGGCGGTGCCGGTGGTCTGCAGTTGCTCGGCGGTACGCCAGGCCCGCTCAAATACGGATAGGTTTTTGGGAAAACGGCTTCCGGCTTGCCGCGAACGTTCCACATCCAGGGGCAGCGGTCTGGGGGCATTGCCGGGGGTGGGATTTGCCGTCAAGGGCCTTGCTCCTCTCGCCTGTGCTCGTAATATAGCTATATTTGGTTAGGCTCGGACATCGAAAGAAAAGGGGATTTGGGGGCAGCGCCCCCAGCCAGGGGTGTCACCCCTGCACCCCATCCTAACCAAGTTATCTACAGCTATACCATACAAGGATAGGGACGAAAATTGGGCCATGACGATCTGTCGCAACGTAATGGAAGAGTTGGTTGTGGCGGAAGCGAAGTCCCAGATCGCTCGCCTGGAAGCCAAGGTGCAGGAGCAAATTCGCCTGACCGATGTGGCGGCATACTCCCTAAATCAATTGCCGCCGTTTTATGCCACCAATCAACGGGGCTGGGACAAACAACGGCAACGGGCCCAAGCGGAGTGTGCCCGCCAAATTTCGGCGGTGGTGCGGCAAGCCATTGTCAACGCCATGAATGCGCCCCTGCGCAATCCGGAACCCCTGTCGCCCCGGGACTTGATTTCCCCGGAGCAGTCGTTGTTTCGCATTCAGGAACTGTGCAACCAGAAGGGTTTGCATTGGAAAGATGTGCCCCGGGCGGTGGCCACAGCCATTATCGACGCGAAACAGAGACCTGGGGCGATCGCCGTCGAACCGGATCTGGTGGGGACGGGGGGGCGACGGATGGCCGACGGGATCAAGTCTTATTTGAAGCGGGCCAAATACCAGGTGCCCAAAGTCAAGAAGCAGGAAGAGGATCGTGATTTTGCGACCTACATGCTGCGGGCGGATTACGGTTTGGCCAACATTTTGGAATTTCAGGTGCTGCAGGTGGCCCAAAAGCAGATGGCACGGTTGCCGCCGAACGTCGCCAAGCGCATTGTCCTCGAAGAGGTGGCAGCCTACGCCCTCAATCAGTTGCCGCCGATGTATGCAACCAGTGCCCGGGGG
>JAAUUG010000052.1:3728-13195 GCA_012031195.1 Oscillatoriales cyanobacterium SM2_1_8 | reverse complement strand
AAAACGAATCTTGGTGAGGATTTGCGGATACACCTTCTCTAAGCCTGTCACCAATGTTTTGATGTGATATCCATGATCCAAAAGAATCGTGATTTTCGGAATATTTACTGGCTTTGCTTTGAAATAACCAATGTGGAGAGTAAGCATTTCAATTAGCCCCGCATCATCTGAAACGTTGGCTGGGGTGCAGTGAGTAAAAAATGGAAACCCAAGCGTATCCACTGCGAGATGCCGCTTAATCCCACTTGTTGCTTTGTAAAAGCAAAAACGGATAGGAAGCATGAATTTCATCGGCAATTTGTTCGGCGTTTTTGGCAATGGATTTTGACTTGACCGCCTCCGCCAACGCCCTGCCATAGGCCGAAGCGATCGCGTCGATGGTCGGGCGATCGGGCAAGGTTTGGAACAGCCGCTTGCGCAGAATGTCGTAAATTTCCGAAGTGCCCAAATCCACCGGCGTAATCGACCGCGCTTGGCGGTTGGTTTCCTGGGCAAAATTGCCGATGGCCCGTTGCAGTTCCCGCGAAGCCCCTTCGTAGCTGCCGGACAGGTTGGAGATGACGATGCAGCATCGTTGCAGCTTCAGCACCGCACTCAGCAGGTTCGAGAGGGCGCGGGTGGTAACTTGAGCGAGGGTGCCCCCACCCACCGTCCGGGTGATGGCGTAATCGAAGTAGGGGGGCAGCTCGTCCAGCAGGATCAGCGTCGGCGCGTCGCCTATCAGATCGAGCCAATCCTGCTCGTCCGGGGCCGATGCACCACTTTGCCAAAACTTGACAAAGGCTTCCTCTTTGCCCAATTGCCGCGCAATTTCCCCCCAGAGAAACCGTTGCTCAAAGTTGAGGCGACCGTTGACGGCCACGAGTTTGGACTCCTGGAACGGGGCTGCTTGGGCCAGATCGGGCACCACCTCCTGCCGTAGGATTGCATCCTTAGCCAGCAACCCCAAAGCAATCATTGAGTGGGTTTTGCCGCCCCCCATCGCCTGCTTGAATTCAAACACCGCCTGCTCCGATCGCCCCGCCAGCCGTTTCAACCCCTGGCCCAACAACTGCGCCATGCCTCGGGTGATGTGGTTTTTCCCAAAAAAAGCACGCGCCTCGTCGGTCGTGCGATCGATAACATCGGAGAGGTTTTCGATTTGTTCCCCCAAGGCATAATCCAGAGCCATGGGGTGGATTTGACAGGCATCTTTGACGGTATACAACATGACGGCAAACCCTGGGCTTGTTTCTAAGCTGTAGCATACCGGCTGCAGGATTGGGAAAAGACCAGGGAACAGCCCACTCCCCAAAATAAAACCTTAAAGTGTTGAGCACATCTCCCCAGGCAAGCACGTAATCTTCCCCTTGCTTCAGGTAGGCAGTGCTTCCAGAGCAACATCTTGAGCAAAGCACTTGACAAAAAGATTTACAATATACTTAGATGGGGTGACCTGCCCAAACAAAGCCAACTCAAAATATGATTAAAAGTTACAGGGACAAGCGTCTCAAGTCGCTAATGGTTAAAGGAGATTGGAAGGGACTGCCACCGGACTTAGTGAAGAAGATAAAGATAAGGCTAGAGAGAATTGATACTGCAAGGGACATAGGCGACATTGGGGTTAGGGACTTGCACGAACTAAAGGGGGATAGAGAGGGTACTTGGGCAGTAAAAATATCTGGAAACTGGCGGGTTACCTTTGAATTCATAGACGGTGATGCCTATGACGTAAACCTTGAAGATTATCATTGATCGCAAGCGACCCAAGCAAGTGCTCATATGGGGTCCCCATATGAGCACTTAGAGTCTGTTTAGGATCGTATAGGAGGTGGTGATGCTGGTAACGGAATATTGGACGGAGGATATAGAGAGGGTGCTTCGCGATCGGGAAGTGCGACCGGTGCCACCCGGCGAAATTCTAGGGGATACGCTCGAGGATATGGAAATCCTCCCCGGCGACTTTGCGCTCTCGCTGGAGGTGCCCTTAGCGAAGCTAGAGTCCATCCTTGAGGATCGAGAGCCGATTACGGTCGATCTGGCGCTCCGAATTGGAAGGGTCTTGGGGAATGATCCAGAGTTTTGGTTGAATTTGCAACGCAAAGTTGACATCTGGGACGCGGTCTACGAGCACTTGAACGAGTACCGAAGATTGAAACCTCTTCAAAGAGCCCACAGTGCGGCTTAGGCAATTCGGTCGGCTCTCCTGACTTGGTGGCGAGCTGCACTAGGTGTCCCAAAGTCCTAAAGATCCTCCCTAATGGGGCAAAGACATCAGGGCACAGAAGGCTCCCGATCCACCACGTTTCCGAGATCGCCATTCGGTAACGAGATCGCCCATGCTTCTTCGCGGAACTGCCCTCGCTACACTGGAGGTATGGACAAACTGGATAGGGCCCCCATGACTTTGCCCCTGGCGGACGAAAAATGCCTGTTTGCGGCCGGTGTGCCCCAAAGCGATGCCATTCCTCTAATCTACGCTTTCCCGAATACCTACAGCGTGGGCATCACCAGTTTGGGGTATCAGTCCATTTGGGCCCAACTGGCTCAGCGGCCCGATGTGGACGTGCGGCGCTGGTTTATCGATGGGCATGAGCCGTTGCCCCGACATCCGGAATGGGTAGGGTTTTCGTTTTCCTGGGAATTGGACTATGCCTACATTTTGCAGGCTTTGACCCGGTTGGCCATCCCCCGGCACCGCGGCGATCGCCCGGACGCCTGTCCCTTGGTGTTTGGGGGGGGGCCGGTGCTGACGGCCAATCCGGAACCCTACGCCGCCTGGTTGGATGTGGTGTTGTTGGGGGACGGCGAAGAACTGTTGGGACAATTTTTGCAAGCCTATCAAGAGGTGCGCCAAGCCCCCCGCGCCGCCAAACTCCGGCATTTGGCCCAGGTGCCCGGGGTTTATGTGCCCGATCTTTACACCGTCACCTACGAAAGTGCCACCGGCCCCGTGCAGCGCATCGAACCCCATCCGGGCATTCCCCCAACCGTGACCAAGCAGACGTACCGGGGCAATGCCCTCACCACTTCCACCGTGGTCACCCCCCACGCCGCCTGGGAAAACATTTTTATGGTGGAAGTGGTGCGCAGTTGTCCGGAGATGTGCCGGTTTTGTTTGGCCAGCTACCTCACGTTGCCGTTTCGGACGGCGGATGTGGCCCAAGGGTTGATTCCAGCCCTGGAGCGGGGGTTGCAACACACCGATCGCCTGGGGTTGCTGGGGGCTTCCATTTCCCAACATCCTGAGTTTTCGGAACTGTTGGCGTTTCTGAGTCAAGATCGCTGGGAGGGGGTACGTCTGAGTTTGGCTTCGGTGCGCACCAATACCCTGACCCGTGAACTGTGCGAAGTGTTGACCAAGCGGGACAGTCGGTCGGTGACCGTGGCGATCGAGAGCGGTTCGGAACGGCTGCGGGAAATCATCAACAAAAAACTCACCAATGAGGAAATTCACACGGCGGTGACCAATGCCCAGGCGGGGGGTCTCAAGTCCATGAAATTTTACGGGATGGTGGGGTACCCGGCGAAACCCCAGGGGATTTGCAGGCCACCATCGACCTCCTAAAATCCCTCCGGAAACAGGCCCCCCGCCTCAAAATTGGCTTTGGTTGTTCGACGTTTGTGCCCAAGTCCCATACCCCCTGGCAATGGCATGCCGTAGACCCCAAATCCGAATCCAAGCTCAAAGAATTGC
This sequence comes from Oscillatoriales cyanobacterium SM2_1_8, assembly GCA_012031195.1. Lineage (GTDB taxonomy): Bacteria > Cyanobacteriota > Cyanobacteriia > Pseudanabaenales > Pseudanabaenaceae > UBA8156. The sequence continues at coordinate 9,519 of JAAUUG010000052.1, read as the reverse complement.
GCAAACACCTGGCCCCCGTTGGTATTGATTTTCGGCCGGAAAGCTACAGCGATTCGGTGATTCAAGCCGTGTTGTCTCGCGGCGATCGCCGCCTGCACAAGTTGTTGGAGCGCACCTATGAAATCGCCCAGGAACAGGGGGACGACGTACCCAGCACCGGCACCTACCGTCGCGCCTTCAAGGAATTGCGGGAGGAGATTCCCCCCCTCGATTTTTATGTGTTTACGGAATGGCCGGAGGATCGCCCCACCCCCTGGCACCATTTGCAGGGGCCACTCCCTTTGCCCACCCTGGTCAAACATCGGGCCCAAAGCCGGGCGATCGCCGCTCAACTTTGACTCTACGGGCAAATTTTTCCGCCAGCGGAACCGATGCACTGCAAAATGTAGGTTTGCATGGACGGTGACAGGCAGGCGACCGGCAGTGTACTAAACTGCGCAGATGAGAAGAGCATGAGCCACACTTCCGAGAAACACCAGAGCTCTTTGATGGCAGACCATGGATAGGTTACCGCACCAAGATCGGAGATAAGGGTGAAGGAAGATGCTTCAGCCCGGAAGATCGCTTGCGGCTTGCCCATCGCCTGAAACTTGCGAAGGGTTGTTTGGCAGTGAATGCCGTAGAGCGCCGCAACGAACAGAAGACCAAAGAAGAGCACCGTGGCCAGGACTCCCACAACCCAGGAGGTATCTCCCTGGGTGAGCAGCACCCCCAAGGAAAGGGCAACAACCAAGAGGGCAAGGGGGAAACCAACGCCGACGGAGCGACACCAGAAGGCGAAGACAGCGCGACGCAGGAGCGGCTCCGTGAAGATCAGGGTGGTTTCGTGAAACACGATATTTATAGCTGTAAACAACTTGATTAGGACGGGGTTCAGGGGTGAAATCCCTGACTGGGGGCTTCGGCGTGAGCGCTCAGCCGAACGGCACAGTCCCCAAATCTCCTTTTCCTTTGATGTCCGAACCTACCCGAATATAGCGATGATTTTTCCCCAAAAACCCTCACCGTCAAACTGCCGGGGTCACAGGGCTTGGGGATTGGTCGCCAGGAGGTGTTGAAGGCTGCGGCGCATTCCTTCCGCCAGGCGATCGCCGGACGGTAGCCCAATTCCCGTTGCGCTTTGGCGATCGAGCAAGCGATGGTTTTGTTCATTTCCGAGAGGACGTGGATTTTGGGGTGGTAAAGCCCCAGGGTTTGCAGCTCCAATCCGCCGCGTAGGCAGCTTCGCTGACCCAGTGGGGCAAGTGCCAGCGACGATGGGCACAGGGGTGATCGAACTCGGTTTCCAGGAGGTGTTCCACGGTATCGACAATTTCGTGGGTGGGGTAAGGATGTTCATCGGCTAGCCAGTAGGTTTGGCCGTTGGCATGGGGCGTCGCTGCCGCCAACAGCAGGCCTTGGCTGAGGTTTTCGAGGTAGACCATCGATCGCCGGTTGCGGCCATGGCCGACCAAGGGCATCCGACCGGTACGAATCATCTGAAAAAACAGGGTTTGGCGAGGAGGCTGAAACGGGCCATAAAACCAAGGTGCCCTCACAATCACCGTTTCGAGGCCGGTGCGATCGTGGATGTTTTGAACGGCCTGCTCCATCAACATCTTGGAGCGACCGTAATTTAGGTAGGGACGGTAGGGCGAGGTTTCGTCGAAGCGGTGGTCGGGGTGGGGGTTGCAGCCGCAGGGAGAGTTGGAAGAGACCACCACCACCCGTTGGACGCCGGCCCCTTGCGCCGCCCGCAGGAGGTTTTCGGTGCCTTGCACGTTGATGCGGTAGAAATCCGCGACCCGCCGAGGATGAATGACCCCGGCCAAATGAAACAAAACCGCTCCTTTGCCGCCTTGGCACAGCACCCGGCAGGCTTCTGGATCGCACACGTCGCCAACCACGGGGGTAAAGCGATCGCCCGTTTCCCGGCTGGATTCTTCGGGCAGGATCAGTCCCCGCACCGGCAGAGCCAATTGAGCAAGGGCCGCTTGGAGGTTTTGACCCAGCCAACCGGCGATCCCGGTCACCAAAACCTGCGAAAAGGGCAAGGTGGGCATAGCCTTTGTGGTCATGGTGGATCCTTACCGAAACAACTTTGCGAAAGCGGCGATGGGCACGGTTCGGGGGCTATGGGTTTTGGGCCGCCAATTCACAGCCCAGGGCCGGAGCCGAAACCGTTGGGGGCAAGGGGGGCAACAGGGCCACCACGTGGGGCACGGGTCGCGGTTCGTAGGCCATGACCGATTTGCCTCGGTAAGCCAACGCCGCACTGGCCCCAGAGTCCAGCATCACCACATCGTGGAGGCCGGCTTTGGCCAAAATTTTGCCCAGTCCCACCGAATCGATCATTTCCATGGTTACGCCAATGGTGGGGCGACCTTCCCGATCGATCCCCCAAAAGGCGCGATCGCGATGGGCATCAAATCCGTACAACTTGCCAAAACTCGCCGCCGGTTGGGGTTGCCCGTCTCGCACCAACCAAGCCGCCCCCATGAACGCATCGGTAACCTCCGGCAACTCGGCCTGAATGGCTTCGAGGGTACGGTGGCGATCGGGATCGTATGGCAAAAAACGCACATTGTTGGGGGCAATCAGCACCAGAGGGCGGCCCCGCAGCAAGGGGTTTTCGCCCCGGTTGCCCGGATTGAACACACCGGCTTGGCGAGCGTGACGGCTCATGACCGGCCCAATCATTTTGTTGCTGGTTAGGGATTCCAACGAGAAAAATCCCCCATCCACCACGGCGATCGCCTCTTGGATGTACTCGGCGGCGACCTCTTCGACTTGGGCCCGGGTGTGAGAGTGGGCCGTGGTGACTTGCCCCCCTGATACCAACGTCAGGGGCAAACCGTCGATGGTCAGGGTACGCTTGCGGACCGGGGCGGTAAAGTCAATCGGACGCCGACCGCCAGCGGGCAACAGGGTCAGGGCCGTTTGGGGGCCACCCCACGCCAACTTGGGCAACTCGGCAAACCGGGATTGACCGTAGCGGGAAATGGACAACAAATCGTCGGATTCGTTGGCGGTACGTTCCAAGTAAGGATCTAGGCTCATGGCCAGGGCCGCTTCGTAACCCGCTTCGGCCACCAATGGCTTGCTCACATTGTCGTGGTAACCCTCGGGATAGGTGAAGTAGCGCACCGGTACCCCCAGGTTTTTTTCCAACACCCGCTTCGATTCCACCAATTCGGTTCGGATTTGCTCCGGGGTTAAATCGCTGAACGGAATGTGCTTGACCGTATGGGAGGCGATCTCAATCAGACCGCTTTGCTGCATTTCACGAAGTTGCTCCCACGAAGCCTTTGGCTTCCCCGCCGGACTCCCGACATACTGGGTGTGCACCGACCACACCGCCGGATATCGGTACTTTTTCAACAGAGGAAAAGCATACCGGTATTGCCCCAAGTAGTTGTCGTCAAAAGTCAACAGGATGGGTTTATCGGGAAGGGGGGCCCCGGTGCGCAGGTGGTTGACCAGCCGCTCCATCGAAATGGGGGTCATGCCATCGGCTTGGATGAGCCGCAGGTGTTCGGCAAATTCGGCGGGGGTGACGTCCCACGAAACATCCTTGGTGGGGGTGATGTCGTGGTACATGACGATGGGTACCCGTGCTTCCCGGGCGGCTGCCGCAATGTTGGGAAACGGGGCCGGATTCAATCGGGCCCAAACCTCCGGTCGGTTGGCCAGTTCCCATAACCCCGATACCGCCGGCAACGGATCGTAGGCGATCGCGTTGATGGTTTTGACCTGCTGCAGGGAGCCGGTTAGGTTGTCCAAAGCCGTCAAGTCGCAGGCATGGTCATCCAGGGTGGCCGCCGTCAAGCCGGTGCGCACGGGCGCTCGGCGATTGCCCAAAACGCGGCCGTGATGCCCCCCCAGACCCAAGCCAATCGCAACAAAGGTCAACAGGGCCACCCCAAACGATTTGGACACTGACTTGGACACCGAGGCCGATTGGGTTGTCGATTTGGCGGACAATTTGCCCATGTTTGCTTTCCCCTCACCGCCCCAAATTGTAGCAGGGAGAAGATTGGTGGGAGTTCTGCCCAATTTCCACAGATATGGTCATTTTAGATATGTTTGCGACAGTCTCGCCCTCACCCCCAACCCCTCTCCCAGGGAGAGAAAGGGGAGTAAATGCAGTCAGAACAACTATAATCGTGCCACTCTCAATTATATAGTCGCAAAAAGCTTGATTAGGACGGGGTGCAGGGGCGAAGCCCCAACTCCCCTTTTCCTTCGATGTCCGAACCTACTCGAATATAGCTATAGGTCTTGGTTTCCCCCTCCCACCGGTTCCTGAGCCTGCCGCAGAAGGGAGAAGACCTAACCCCAACCTAACTCCAGACAATTCCCCCAAAGCGGGCGATCGCCGGAGTCAACGAATCACGCACCTAAACCAGCACCACCGCCGCATTGACGTTGGTCACCGTTGCCGCCGTGCCTTGCACCACCGCCACCAAGTCGCCGCCGACAAAGATGCCGATGCCCGCCGTCGGTGTGGTTACCGTCACCACTTGGGAAGGAGTTGCCGCCAGTTGCAAGATGTCTCCCACCTCAAAATCTACAATCTGGGCGTAATCGGCATTGCCTCCCCCGACATAGAAACTGAGACCCGAAACCCCCAACACAAAGCGGTCTTGGCTGGCCCCGTCGAGCCCGCCCCCAACACGTCCACTTCGTTCACGCCAAAAGTCGCGAGGTCAACCCCCATCAACGTATCGGTGCCCACACTCCCCCGCAGGGTATCGTTGCCGTTGCCGCCCACCAACAGGTCGTTGCCCAAGCCGCCATCTATCGAGTCATTGCCGTTGAATCCGTACACCACGTCGTCCCCTGCAAAGGAGGCGATCGTATCGCTGCCGGTCGTCCCCGCGATCGCATTGTTGGCGTTGTTGCCAAGAATAATCGATCCGATCGCCGAAGGGCGGGAAATCACCCCTGAACCGACGGTGTTGGCTGAGGCAAACACCGCATCCTCAATCTCGATGGTTGCAGCAGCTTGAGTCCCCAAGTCGTAATCACCACCATCGACCAAGGTCAAAGCAATGGTCTCTGTGCCTTCCACCAAGGTATCGGCTACGGGGCGTACAGTGAACGTGGTGGTAGTGGCATTGGCGGGAATGGTCGCCGTACCGGTCAGGGTAGGGGTGTAATCGGTGCCGTTGGTGGCTTGCCCCAGCCCCGTGGCGATTGTATAACTCACCGTGAGCGGCGTAGGCGCAGCAAAACTGCGGGAGATCGTAAACGTGCCCGCCTCCAAGCCAGTTTCGGGGAGAGAATTCGGCGCCGCCTGAATTTCTACCAAAGGATTGGCTCCAACATCATCGTTCTGAATAATCCCCGTCGCCGTCCCGGTGGCAATGGTGGCATTGGTCGGCGTATTCAACGTTACCGCAAAGGTTTCGTCCGGTTCCACCGTCGGATCCCCCTGCACCGGCACCGTCACCGTCTGGGTACTTGCCCCCGCCCCAAAACTCACCGTCCCCGTCGGCAACACATTCCCCACAAAATCTGCCGCATTGGCAGGATTGGCACCGGCGCCCGTCACCCCAAACTGCACCGCACTGGCGAGGGTCAAATCCCCCGTCCGCGTCACCGTAAACGCGAAGTTGGTGGCACCGCTGTTCCCCTCATTCAGACTCACAGTCCCCGGCGTAATCGCCAACGTGGGAACCGCATCATCGTTCTGAATAATCCCCGTCGCCGTCCCGGTGGCAATGGTGGCATTGGTCGGCGTATTCAACGTTACCGCAAAGGTTTCGTCCGGTTCCACCGTCGGATCCCCCTGCACCGGCACCGTCAC
>JAAUUG010000052.1:0-3628 GCA_012031195.1 Oscillatoriales cyanobacterium SM2_1_8 | reverse complement strand
TATTCAACGTTACCGCAAAGGTTTCGTCCGGTTCCACCGTCGGATCCCCCTGCACCGGCACCGTCACCGTCTGGGTACTTGCCCCCGCCCCAAAACTCACCGTCCCCGTCGGCAACACATTCCCCACGAAATCTGCCGCATTGGCAGGATTGGCACCGGCGCCCGTCACCCCAAACTGCACCGCACTGGCGAGGGTCAAATCCCCCGTCCGCGTCACCATAAACGCGAAGTTGGTGGCACCGCTGTTCCCCTCATTCAGACTCACAGTCCCCGGCGTAATCGCCAACGTGGGAAGTGCGGCTCCCGGCGTGACCGTAAAGTTTGCATCCGAAACATCAAAAAAGAAATTGCCGCCGCCGTTGCCCTGGCGTACCCGAATTCGCCCCTGGCTGGTGCCGATGTTGGGTACTGTGATTGCCTGCGTACCATCGTTGGGTGTGCCCGCCAAAACCGGAGTGAAGGTATTGCCTCCATCGCTGGAAAACTCAATATCTACATTGGCTGCGCTGATAGGAGCAGCAGTCGTTCCCGCCACATCCCAGGTTACGGTTTGGGTGGTGTTGCCCGTCCAGTTCACAGCGGTATTGGGCACAGTGACTCGGAAAGGAGCTCCTGTATCTGCCACAGTTACTACCATATCCGCTGCATTGGTACCGCCGCCGCCACTGCGGTTGTCCCGAGCTGTCACCCGGAAATTCAAGGTGCGGTTGGTGGTAGGCAAAAGTTCTCCAGGCCCATTGCCCCCCGATACCGCCGTCGGGACGTTGGCATTGTTGAGGATGTCCGGCAATCGCGGGAAAAATCGCGTAGGGCTGACCGTTGGCGGAAAGAATCGAAAGATCGGATTGTTGCCCGTGTCGGTGGTGGGTAAGGCTTGAGCGGTGGCCCCTATATTGGTTTGCTCCCAAGAATAGGTCAGAGTATCGCCATTGGCATCGTTACCGCTGGCGGTGAGGGCAAAGGGGGTACTCGCCGGAATGGTGATGTTGGCTCCGGCACTCACGGTAGGAGCGGTATTTCCGGTTGGAGTAACCGTGGCGCCGGCATCCCCGGGAGCTGAAGCAAACCCAAACATGCGATTAAAACTGTCGAAGCTAAAAAAGGGATCGCTGTTGTTCTGCAGGTTGCTGCCAGGGATGATGCCAGCGTAGGCCATGATGGTGGTTCCGCCCCCTGGCTCTACAGCGGCCAAAGCGTCTCGTTGGTCGGCAGCATTAAAGGTGTGCCTCCCCCCAAATTGGTGACCGATTTCGTGGGCGACATAATCCACAGCAAACGGATCGCCTATCGGGCTGGACAGTCCCGAACCACCCCGCGCTTTTGCGCCGGTCACCCCAACTGAGTTTAGCTGTGCCAAGCCACCGCCACCGGTGATAAAAAAGTGCCCGATGTCATAATTGGCGTTGCCAATAGTGGTGTCAATGGTGTTTTGATTGACAGTGAGTTGAGCAGAATTAATACCGTTGCTGTACGGATCGGTGGCAGCATCGGTGAAGATCAACTGGTCGTTGTTGCCAACCAACTCAAATCGAATGGCAAATTCCTGCTCGTAAACCTGATTGACGCGGTTGATCACCGCAACCACAGCCGCCAAACCACCGGCAACTGTGCCCCCATGAAATGCCGTATATTCCGCACTGGTGCGATCGCCGTTCGATAGGTTCGCAGTTGGGTGCCGCTGCGGGCCGCTAACTCAGGAGCAGCGGTATTGCTTCCCTCCAAAGGCAAGGATGCCGCGATGAAGCCATCTGCTGTGAAGCCATCTGTGGAATTGGTTAGGGAAGTGGCGGTGGAAGCTGTGCGAGCTGCCAACTGCGGCCCATAGGGACCCACCATGGATGCGCCCATCGCCAAAACCACCGCCCGTTCTGATAGATCCACAATTTGCCCAGCACTGCACAACAAGCAGGTACAGCCCACCCGTGCCGCAAAGGACGATCCATCGCTGGCCAACCGCCGACTCAAATCCACCGCATCCGTTGTACGGGGGCCACTACTGGGAGGTGCCGCCAAATCTCTCTTGTAGTAGGCAATGTAATTATCGCCGCGGGGATCGATGTAGTAGGCCCCGGCTTCAGAAAATACCTGTCCTTGGAACCCACTGGGGGTAAAACTCAGACGCACCGTGGCAGTGGGATCGTCAATCCCCTGTCCTCGATAGGTCTTGATGTCGGGAAACTTGGCCGCCAATTCCGGGGCCATCACCGAAGATTCGACAATCCGAAACCGACTGAAGGTGCCGTCGGGGGTGGGCAGAAAAATTAGTTCGCCGGCGGTGCGGGCATCCAGTACCTGACCCTGTTCGTTGACTGTGCGCGCCGCCAAGTTCTGAAACGTGGCAGCATTAAATCCGTAGGTCTGAAAACGCTGGGGAGCGACCTCTCCGGTTCGAGCCGAGGCTTCGGCGGTGTCCACAACTTGCCAGATGCCCAGGGAGTCGCTATTCTGCAGTGCCGTCATAAATTTCGATATAGGGGATTAGGAGTGAACTGTACGTCGGAACGTGATTTTGCTTGCCCTTGCCAATTCGGCTGAAAACGCCAATGTGTTCGGTTGCTTCTCGGTACCACCCCATCCCGCTTTTCAGCTTCCTGCCTGCTTGGAACCGTTTGGTGTTTGACTTGACATCTGGTGCCCTATCTATGCAAATCCACCCAAAATATGAGGATCCAGCATGAATGCGCCAAAGTGGCAGTCATTTCGTATCTCTACACTATCATTTGGTGGGAACACCTGTAAAGCTGTGCAAAAGTTGGGCGCTAGAGGGTATAGTCATTCAATTTGAATTTGACACAGATTTTTTCAAGCTCAAACCCTTTCTCGGTATGAACTCGAAAGCCAATGTCGTCCTTTTATAGTTGTATTCTTAATTAAAATGACTGTATATCTAAAGAAAAAGTCAAGAAGCGAGGATAGATAGAATTCAATGGGTATGAATGGTGACACCCAATGTCACCTCGGAACCAGCAATGACCGAAAGAAAATATCGAGGGCGATGTCACGTATGAAGAATGGGCGGTGGTCGAACCCTTGCTGCCGCCCGCCAAATCGGAAATCGGTCGCGGGCGACGACGCACCGTGAACTTGCGTGCTGTGTACAATGCCATTCGCTACATCTGCCGCACTGGATGCGCTTGGGAGTACTTACCCCATGATTTTCCTCCGACGAAGACCGTCTACGGATACGGACGCAAATGGGAACGCAAGGGGGTCTGGCAACAAGTGCACCAAGAGGTGAGGAAGCAACTGCGAAAAAAGCCAAGGGCTCCGCAACCTCCACCGCCGGACTTATTGACAGTCAATCTATGAAGACTACGGATGTTGGGGGTGCGGAAAGAGGCAATGAGGGTGGCAAGAAGGTAAGTGGTCGCAAGCGGCAGATCATGGTGGATACGCTGGGGCTAATCATTACGGTACTGGTATAGAACCCATTTGAGATTTCAAGGAGAAGCTGCAAGCCGCTTGAGCATGAGCCTGACGAAGCAAAGATTGAGCTTCGTGGTCGCATTTTCTAGCGTCCGCTCATAATTCTTCACCAAGATTTTACACCGCTCCACCCAAGCATTGGTGCGCTCAATAATCCAGCGCGCTGCTATCGGCACAAATCCGGTTTTTCCCTGCGCGGCTT
>JAAUUG010000051.1 GCA_012031195.1 Oscillatoriales cyanobacterium SM2_1_8 | reverse complement strand
TTCCCACCCCGATCGCCACCAACAGGGCCAACCCCCCCAATAGCCATCCCCACATGCCCATGTTTTAACCTTAAAGAAAAAGTGTATTTGTTTAATGATACGTTGCCTTCTGTAAAGAAACGCAACGTTTGGTGAGATGGGCCATTGGCAGTGGGGGGGACGGCTTCGGGGTATGATTTGGGCCATGGTTTGACCCTTCCTTTGCCCGCCGCCACCGATGCCCGTTTTATCGAACACCGACCGCGATCGCCAGGACGAAGAGACCCGCGACGAGGATTTGCGGGATTCTCGGCACGACGACTACGAGGACTACGAAGGCTACGCCTACAACGAGCCGGGGAGTCCACCGGGCACCCTCACCATCGATCCCGAGGCGCCGTTTCCCCAACTGGTGGCCATCGACTACACCGCGGAGCGGGCGGAACGCCAGACTTTGGCCCGTCCCGAAGACTGCCGGCCGTTTTTGGCCAGCGGTTCCGTATCTTGGATCGACGTGCAGGGCCTCGGCTCGGAGGCGGTTTTGCAGCAATTGGCGGAAGTGTTTGGTTTGCATCCCCTGCTGCTTGAGGATATTGTCAACATTCCCCAACGGCCCAAAATCGAAGAATACGAGGGGCATTTGTTGGTGGTGTTGCAGGTGGCGGTGCCCCGGGCTTCCCGGAAGCGGATCAAGGGGTACACGATCGCCCAAGTGAGTTTGGTGATTGGCCCCCACTATGTGTTGACGGTGCAGGAAACGGCGGCGGCCGATTGTTTTGAGCCGGTACGGCGGCGAATTTTTGCCAACAAAGGGTTGATTCGCCAACACGGAGCCGATTTTTTGGCCTACACCTTGATCGATGCGGTGATTGATGGCTATTTCCCGATTTTGGAAGCCTACGGCGATCGCCTCGAAGCCATGCAGGATCGGGTGGTGCACAAACCCAAATCGCCGACCCTGCACAAAATCTACAAACTCAAACGGGAATTGTTGGGGTTGCGCCGGGTGTTGTGGCCCCACCGCGAAGCCATCAACAGTTTGACGCGGGAGGGCAGTGCCCACATGGCGGCCTACGTGCGGGTGTATTTGCGGGATTGTTACGATCACGTGTTGCAGCAGTTGGACACGATCGAAAACTATCGGGAAATGGCCCACAGCTTGCTCGACATTTACCTGTCGTCGGTCAGCAACAGCATCAACGAAACCATGCGGGTGTTGACCGTAATTTCCACCATTTTCATTCCCCTGACGTTTATTGCCGGGGTGTACGGCATGAATTTTGAATACATGCCAGAACTCAAATCCCCCATCGGCTACTTTTTGTGTTGGCTGGTGATGTTGACGATCGCCGGCGGTCTTTTTGTACTTTTTTTGGCGACGCGGGTGGCTCAGCAACAACCCCCAGGAGTAATTGGCGGCTTGGTTATGGTCATTTTAATTAAGAATGCGCCTGTATAGCTATTTTGCATAGCGACGAGACAAAACAACTCGGGTCGCAGGGGCGAAGCCCCCGTATTGGTTCTATTGGACTTTCGTTGGGCGGGAAAAATCGTGTCAGTTTTAATTAAAACGACTATAAATTTTGAGCGGTTAATTTTTGAGCGGTTAATTTTTGAGCGGTTAATTTTTGAGCAACGATGGGGACGATCGCCCGGACACGGCTTACCATAACCCTTAGCATTGGGGCCACCGATCCATGATCCAGCGGGCGACGATCCAACGGGCGATCTTTTTGGGGCTGCTGACGTGGATCGCGGCCTGGTTGGTGGTGGCTTGCCAATGGCGTTCCCCCCGGTTGGCACCCATTTCCCCGCTGCCGCCGCCGGCCTTGCCGGACTGGATCGAGCGGGTGAGTCCGGTGGGTACGGCCCAGGGGGGCGATCGCCTGCAAATTTTTTTCCGGGAGCCGTTGGTGGCGGTGACGGACTTGGATAGCCCCCAGGGGCAAAGGGTTTTGGCGAAGTTTGCGATCGCGCCGGCGGTGCCGGGGCAATTTCGGTTGTTGACCCCACGGCTGGTGACGTTTCAAGGGGAAAAAGCTTTCCCCCGATCGTCGCGGCTGCAAGTAACCCTCAAGGCCGGTCTGGCGGATTTGGCGCAAAACCGCCTCAGCGAAGACCTGGACTGGACCTTCGAGACCGAGGCGATCGCCCTCACCGATTTGCCCGAGGTGGAAACCCCGTTGTCGTTGAGCCCGGAAATTCTGTTCACCAGCAACACGCGCTTGGATTTGGGGTCGGTGCGGCAACACGTCCAGGTGCGGCCCGAGGGGGGGGAACCCCTGGCGGTGCGGGCGATCGAAAAAGACCTGCCGAGTCGGGAGCGCCAACAACGTTTCGAGGAGCAGCCCTGGCGCTATGCCCTGTTGCCGGGTCGATTGCCCTCCGGCACCCGCTATCAAGTCGAATTTGGCGAGGGCTTGCAACCCTACACGGGCAACGTGGCGTTGACCAAGCCCCAGCGGGCCGCCTTTCGCACCTACGGGAAGCTGGCGTTCGAGAAAGTGGAGTTGGCGAACGCGCCGGACGAATATGGCGCCTACGGCCGCTTTGTGAACGGCAGCGGGGTTTTGAAGTTCAGCAACCCGTTGCGGGAAGATTCGGTGGCCGCCAACCTCCGCATCACACCGGCGCCGGCGGCAGGGGTGCCCTGGTTCCGCAGTTACGACGAAAGCCCCACCATCGAGTTGAATCCCTATGCCCTGCAACCCAGCACCCGCTACGAAATTGAGGTGGGGGCCGATCTCACCGATGCCTTTGGGCAGAAACTGGGGCGAAATCAAACCGTGGTCTATGGGACCGGCGATCTGGCGGCGGAGGTTTGGGTGCCCGACGGTTTGCATGTTTTTCCGGTGGGCCAAGGCGATCTGCAATTGCACGTTTCCACCACCAATTTGCCCGATCGTCGCTTCCGGCTGCAGCAACAGGCGTTGAATCCCGAAGATTTGGTGTTTGTCGATGCCTCCTTTCCTGAAGAAGGGTTGGTGTGGTCGGCCCCCGCGGAGGATGTGGCGGTGACTTCGGCGGCCCACAACCAGGTGCGGGATACGGAAATTCCGGTGCAACGGTATTTGGGGCAAGCAACCGGGGTGTTGGCCTACCGGGTCACGGCGCGCACCTACCGCTACCGCACCGAAAATCAGGAAAAATGGCGAGAACCCCAGTTCACCGGCCTGATTCACCTCACCAACATCGGCGTGTTTGCCCAGTGGTTTCCCGGCAGCGGTTGGGTGCTGGCCCGCACGTTGCAAGAAGGAAAACCCATCCCCAACGCGGAAGTGTTGGTCTACCGTTTGCAGGTGGGTCAAGGGCGGCGATCGCCCACCGCTTGTGCCCAGGGACGTACGGACGGGGCAGGCCGGGCGGAATTTGCCCAAGCCGATTTGCAGGGGTGCATGGAGGGGGGCGATCGCTTTGCCGAAGCGCCGGAATTGTTGGTGGTGGTGCGATCGGGCTCCGACTGGTCGTTTGTGCAGGTGCGATCGTGGGGCGGCGCCTACGGCTACGGCGTGGATGGGGGCTGGGAGGGGAGCCAACCCCTGGCCCGGGGCATCGTCTTCAGCGATCGCCGGTTGTATCGTCCGACCGAAACGGCGTGGTTAACGGCTTTTGCATATTTCTTGGAAAACGGGGAAGTGCGGGGGCGGGGGAACACCCCCTACACGGTGACGTTGCAGGGGCCCACCGGTCAAATTCGGGAGTTGGGGGTGCACACTTCCGATCGCTTCGGCAGTTTTGCGTTGGCGGTGCCGTTGCCCGCCGATGCGGCTTTGGGGGAATACCAAGTGCTGGCCAAAGACGAAAGCGGTGGCGAAGTGAGGGGGCGCTTCCGGGTCGCCGAGTTTCAGGCTCCCAATTTTCAGGTGGATTTGACGTTGCAGCCCGCTGGCCGCACCGCGATTGCCGGGCAAACCCTCACGGCCCAGACCGCAGGCACCTACCTTTTTGGCGCGCCGTTGCGATCGGCCACGGTGGCGTATACGGTCACCCAGGAGCGGGCCCGGTTTCAGCCGCCGGGTTGGGAAGAATTCACCTTTGGGCCGGAGTGGTTTTGGCCCCGCGAAGCCCCCGAACTGCCCTACCAAGTGTTGACCGCCCAAAAAACCTTGGATGCCCAGGGCCAAGCCCAGCAAACCCTGAACTTGCCCGCAGAAATTCCGTACCCCCTCACCTACAACGTGGCGGTCGAAATGACCGACACCTCCAACCGCAGCGTTGCCACCCAACAATCCCTCACCGTCTTGCCGGGCGATCGCTGATTGGGCTCCAAGCCGGTTTGGTGGGGGAGGCGGGCCAGCCCTTATCGGTAGGTTTCATTGTGACCGATGGCGCCGGCAAACCCGAACGGCGGCGGGTGAAGGTGGAACTGCAGCGGATGACCTTCCGGCGGGTGGCGCAGGCGATCGAAGGCGGCGTTGCGGCCCAACCCCAGGTGGAATACGAAACCGTTGCCCAAGTCGAAATGTTTTCGGGGGATCGGGCGCGCACCCTCACCTTAACCCCCCCCAGCGCCGGGAGCTATCGCCTCCACGCCAATTTTGTGGGGAGCCCCACCGAGGGTACCGCCACCGATGGGCAAGTGTGGGTGAGCGGCGAGCAAGCCTACGAATGGGGCAACCGTTACCGCAACCATCGACTGGAGTTGAAACTGGACAAAACCACCTACCGTCCGGGCGAACGGGCCCGGGTGGTGATTCCATCGCCCTACGCCGAAGCGGAATTGTGGGTGGCGGTGGTGCGCGATCGGGTGTTGTACCAGAAAGCCGAAGTGGTTCGGGGCGCGGCTCCCCAACTGGAAATCCCCATCACCGCAGCCATGGGCCCCAATGCGGCCATCCAAGTCGTGCTGGTGCGGCGGGGAGCCCCCCTGGCCACCACCGATCTCAGCGCCGTCAAAAGTTTGACCATGGTGGGGCTGGCGCCTTTTGCCGTGGATTTGGAAGCCCGTTATTTGAACCTCACCGCCACCCCACAAACGGCCCAATTGTTGCCGGGGGGACGGCAAAACCTCACGTTTCAGTTGCGGGATCCAGCAGGACAGCCGGTGGTTGGCAAGCTGGCGATCGCCGTGGTGGATGAAGCGATCCTGCAATTGACGGGGCATCGCTTCCCCGACTTGGTGAAAACCGTCTTTGCCGAGCGGGAGATTTCCCAACGATTTGGCGACAACCGTCAGGATGTGGTGTTGCAGCCCTTGGCTTCTGCTTTGGAAAAGGGTTGGGGATTTGGCGGCGGCCAAAGCGGCGACGATCCCGATCTGCGCACCGAGCTGGAACCCCTGGCCTACTTCAACGGCAACGTGCTCACCAACGCCCAGGGGAACGCCCAAGTTGCCTTTACCTTGCCCGACAACCTCACCACTTGGCGGGTATTGGCGGTGGCCACCGACGGCCGGTTGCGGTTTGGGCAAGACGATCGCGCTACGTTTGTCGCCGCCAAACCGTTGATGGCCAATGCCTTGCTGCCGGCTTTTGTGCGGCCGGGCGATCGCCCGCGGTTGGGGGTAGCGGTCACCGGTGCGGCCCAGAATTTGCAACTTACCCAAGAAGTGATGGCAGGGACGGCCCCGCTCGATCGCCATACGGCCCCTTGGTCTTTTGGCGGCGGCACCCAACGCCAACGCCGCGAACTGGTTTTGCCTCAAACCCTGCCGGGGGAACTCACGGTGCGTTACCAGGTGCAAGGGCAACGCGATCGCGATGGGGTCCGCGCCACCGTGCCGGTACGGCCCACGCCCATTTTGGAGCAAACCGTCTGGATCGGCAGCAGCCGTGAACCCGTCGAAATTCCAGTGGAATTGGGCGATCGCACCGATCCCGGCGTGGGGGCATCGAACTCATTTTGGGAACCTCCGCCTTGGCCGATGCCCAGTTGGCGGCCGAAACGGTGCTGAGCGAAGGCCAGGATACGCCGTTCCTGGAAACCCAGATTGCCCGGTTGCGGGTGCTTGGGGCGCAGCAACAATTGGGCCAGGCGATCGCCCAAGATCAAGTCCAAGCGGTTCTGGTCAAACTCCAAGCCCTGCAGCGGGGGGATGGGGGGTTGGCGAGCCACCCCGCAGCCCAAGAGAGCGATCCCTTTTTAACCCCGTTGGCCTGGTCGGCCCTCCAGCCCTGGTCGGGGGCCCCAACCGCAACTCCCTGCGCAATTACCTCGAAGCCGTCTTGGCGAACCCAGGGCGCTACAAATACTGCCAAGCCGCCCTGTGCCAGCAGCAAATCCGACTGGGGATCCTGTTGGCTTTGCCGGCCCGCAGCGATTTTGCCGCCCGACCTTTTGGGCCCAACGGGATGCCTTGCCCCCCCCTCGCCCAAGGGCAATTGGCCCGCCACCTCAGCCGCCTGCCCCCATGGCAAACCGAAGCCCAAGCCCTCAACCAGACCCTCCGCCAGCGTTTGGCCCCCGGCAGCCGCAGCGACTTGCCCAATGTCCCGCCCGCCTGGCAATGGTTGGGCGATCGCACGGCTTTGCAGGCCGAGTACCTGCGCTTGGCGTTGACCCGCAACGAGTCGGCGGACACCCTGGCCCGGCTGGTGCAGGGATTGTTGGATTTGCGGCAAAACGGAACCTGGGGCAGCACCTATGCCAACGGTGCCGCCTGGCAAGCCTTGGGCGAATACCAAGCCGCCCAGCCCCCCGCCAATTTGACCGTGACGATCCAAGGATTGGGGCCCGCCCTCACCGCCAACCTGCGGGGCGATCGCCCTTCCAGCAAAAAATTCCCCGATCGCGGCTCCCTGGGGGACGCCCAATTTTACGGCTGCAACCCCAAGGCCGCGGCACCCTGCACTACACCGTGGTGTATCGCTACACCCCAAAAACCGCCCCCGGCCGCCTGGAAGGGCTACGCATTGCCCGCACCCTGACCCTCGCGGGGCAAACCAAACCGAAACAGCAACATTTCTTGGCGCCGGTGCCCCCCCTCCAACTCCAAACCGGCGACGTGGTGGATGTGGGGCTCGAAATCGCCGGCGATCGCCCGATGACCCACCTCCAAATCGAAGACTTCTTGCCCGCGGGCCTCGAAGCGATCGATCGGAGTTTTGCGATCGCCAACCCGGCGGTGACCGCCCAACCCTCCGCCTGGGAAATCCAACACCAAGAAATCCGGGGCGATCGGGTGCGAGGCTACGCCGAACGCTTGGAACCGGGGGCCTACGAGTTTCATTACCTAGCCAGGGCCGTCACCCCCGGCCAATACCAATGGCCCGGGGCCACCGTCACCGCCCGCTACAGCCCCGAAACCTTTGGGCGCACCGTGGCCGCCCAGCTCCACCTCAAAGAGCCGTAGTTCCCACCTCACCCAAGAACGTTTTCTGAGATCGGAGCGTCTAAGCCCGTGTCCTGAACGGAGCGTGAATTCTATGAAAAACCATTGGCTGGCCCTGGCGTTGGGCAGCATTTTGACCATGGGCACCGCCATGCCAGCGTTGGCCCAACCGGCCGTGCGCTCGGCCCCAGTCCCCGGAGAAAGTCGGGGGAAATGGGCCGCCCTCAACCTCAGCGATGCCCAACGGGAACAACTGCAGCAACTGCGCGCCAAATATCGGCAGCAAATGCAAGCCATTCTCACCCCCGAACAGCGGGCCGAGATGGAAGCCGCCCGCGCCGAAGGTCGTCGCCCCAATTCCCTGAACCTCAGCGACGCCCAAAAATCCCAGTTGCAGGCCCTGCGCACCCAAGGTCGGGAAGAAATGCTGGCGGTGTTGACTCCAGAACAACAAACCACCTGGCAAAACCTGAAGGCCCAACGCGGTTCCCGCAAAGGCAACCGTCTCAATCCATAACCAAATGGGTTCTATAGTTTGCCCTCATCCCCTAACCCCTTCTCCCAAGTAGGGCGAAGGGGAACCAGAGGGGAAACTCAAAGCGGTTTGGTGGTTCCCGAATCCATTTTTAGGAAGCAACTTCAGACAAGCACAGCGGTTGGAACCCTTTTTCGGCACCGGACTCGGTGTAGTGAGGTGTCCAGCCGCTGACATCCTGAAACAACCGAATCGCCCGAATCCGGCGATCGCCGCACAAATCAAACCAGTGGCGCGTACCCTGCGGCACCACCAGCAAATCGCCGGGGCCGACCTCCACCGCCACCACCGGGCCGGTTTCCGGATGGATATGAAACAGACCGCGGCCCTCCACCACAAACCGCACTTCATCTTCGGCGTGCCAGTGCTCCCGGCTGAACTTGGCCAACATGGCGTCCAAACCCGGCGTATCGGGCTTCACATCCACCACATCGGCCGTGACGTAGCCTCCCGCCGCCTTCCATTGATCGATCTCCGGGGCGTAGGTCGCCAAAATCTCTTCGGGGGTTGCCTCCGCCGGCAGAGAGCGCACCCCCCAACAAGCGTAGCCAATCTCAATTTGCGCCAAGTAGGCTTCCATTTCGGCGATCGCTGTCAAACGCCGATTCTCTGCGGGCACCGTCAATACAGCCATGGTTTCCTCTCAGTAATTTTGTGCAATTTTGAGTGTGATTTTGGGCGCGATGCTGGACGTTGGCTAGGGTTCAGCCATCGGCCTCCCTGCCTGTTGCGGTGACCTCTGCCGAGGGGGAGGGGTACCCTTGGGCGTGGTAACGCACCGCCAGCAAAAACTCCAAAACCTCCACATGGCGCCGGGCCTCAAACACGTTGCGCCCCCACGCATAGAGACCGTGGCCCGCCAACAGAAACCCCCAAGGCGCCGTGGCCAAGTGGGGGGTCACCCTTGCCGCCAACCCTTCCATATCCTGTGAGTTCGGCCAGATCGGCAAATCCACCGCCGCCGTGTGGGTGGTGATGCCCGCCAGCCCCTTCAGCATCTCGTAACCCTGCAACCGAATGTAGCCAGCCGACCCGTGGGCCATCGACAACACCGTTCCCAAGACCGAATGGGTGTGCAACACCGCCCCCGCCCCCGTGGCCAAGGCGATCGCCCGGTGCAGCGACGCTTCCGCCGACACCTTCCCCATCGTCGAATGCCCATCCTCGTCCACCAAAATCAAATCTTCCGCCGTCACCGTGCCCTTATCCACCCCGCTCGGCGCCATCCACAGCCGCAACGGCTCGCGATCGGCCACCGCACTGAAATTCCCCCCCGTCCCCAAGGCGTACCCCCGGGCATACAACGCGGCGATCGCCGCCGTCAACTCCTGCCGCAATGCCATCCCTTCCCGCTCAAGGGTCTTGCCCATTCCCACCTCCTTGCCGGTACTTTTCTTGCAAAGCCCATTATCTTCTCTCATGAGGGGGGATTTGTCAAGGGGCAACTAGCGAGGAGACAGGCGATGTTTCAAGCTATCGGCGAGGCGTGTGCCCAAGTATTCAGGGATGGTGCTTTCGTTGGGGCCCAGCAGGTAGAAAATGAGGCGGGTACGACCGCGCCACACCAACAAATTGGCGTTGACCACCAACAAATCTTCTTGCCAAATCGCATTCATCACTTTGTAATACAGCGCCGGCTGGCTATCGGCTTCAATCAAAATGGCGGGCAAATGAAAAACCTTGTCCACATAGAAGTTGGTTTCCACATTTTTCAAGCCGCTGTCCAAATTAAATTCTACCGACAGCATTTCTTCGACTTCAAACCGGCCCAAAAGCGCTTCCCGGATCGCTTTGATCACATTTTCCGCCGTTGCCCGCGACAGGGATTGCCCGTTGCGCGAAAGGCTGATGGTCAGAAAAACGAGGCGGGGGTGACGAATTTGACCGTAGAGGGTTAAATTGTGAATGGCGAGGCCGCAAGCCGTCAGCACCCCAAAAATATCGCTCAACAAAAACGATTGATTGCGGTAAGCGAACTGGAGCAGGCTTTTGCCTTCGTGGGGAAGGATTTCGAGGACGGGCTTTTGCGAGCAATGAATTTTGTAAGCGAGTTTGAGGTTGGCAAGCTGCACATCGCTGCCAACGAACTGGTCGTAAAACTGCGGGAAAGCCTGATTAAAGCGCTTAAGCAGGTCGAGGGTAGAGGCTTGCAGTCCGGCCGTCATAGATTTGGAGGGGGGCACCGTCACGGCAGCAAAATCTGGTGGCAGTATAGCCGATAAATCCGGTGGGTCTGCGGCCGATCGCCCGGAATAGGCTACCCTGAAGGCAGCGCCATCGGTGACGTATGTATCGCTTTCAGGTCAACGCCCAGACGGAAGTGGGAGAACAGATTGGCCTTTGCGGCGCGGGGGCGGCCTTGGGGGAATGGAACCCAGCCCGTTGCGTACGGCTCACGACCCAAGCGGGTCGGTACCCTTTGTGGACGGGGGAAGTGTGGGTGGGGGAGCCCGCTGCCCCGGAGCCGCCGCACCTGGAATACAAGTATTTGCGGTGGAAGCCCGATGGGCGCATCCTCTGGGAAAATTTGCGGGACAACCGACGGGTACCCTGGGAGCCACAGCCGGTCACGTTGGTGGTGGAAGACGGGGAATTCGATCGCCCGCCGGTGTGTCCCTACGGGTATTACGTGGCGCCGGTACCCGCCCCGATGGAACCCCCGTTGGCAGGCGGCGGCAAAGTTTTGGTGGTGGGTTCATCGGTGGCATTGGGATGCAGTGCCTGGCTGTTGCGGGGATGGGCGTGGCATTTGGCGCGGGCGTTGCGGGAGCGCTACGGCCATCAACTGATCAACGCTTCGGGGTTGGGGGCCAACATTCAAGATACCTTGGCGCGGTTGCCGGGGTTGCTGGCCCAAGCGCAGCCGGAGATCGTGGTGCTGGCTTTGTCCCTGGGGAACGAAGGCTTGGCTACCTGTGCCCCCCACGAGCGACGGGCGGTGCAGCGACGGTTTGAGAGCGGTTTGCAGCAGGCGGTGCAGATGGTGCGGGCGGCGGGGGCCCGACCGATTTTGGGGGGCGTGTACCCCCACGGCCATTACCAGGACGAGCACACCGGGTTGTTGCGGGATACCCACCGCCGGATGTTGACCTGGGGGGTGCCGGTGCTGAACTGGCTGGATGTGCTGGATCGGGGGGACGGCCGGTGGCGATCGCCTTTGGCATGGGATGCGGCGCACCCCAACACCGACGGTCAACGGGTCATGTGGGAGGCGATTGCCCTGGAAGGATTTGCCCCCGAGGTGGCGATCGAGGAGCCCCCCCTTTCGGTGCCGGTATTTGGCGATGCGGCCGGTTTCGAGGTGTTTTGGTCGCCCCGGGAAACGGCATTGCGGTTGCGCAACGGCACCGATTACCCCTACCGCATCGCTGCCGACTGGCAATCCCTGCAAACGGCTTTGCGGCAGCGGGCTCCCCTCCCCGGCATCTACAGCCGCCGCGATCCGCAAATAGGGGAACCCAGCAGTTTGGCGGTAGCGCCCACCGGCGAAATTGAAACCCCTTTGGTCGTGCCTCCCCGCAGCGAGTGGGTGTTTGAATCGACCTTTCGTCTGTTTGCGCCGACGGTGGCCACAACCCTGTTTTACGACGGTCAACTGGCCCTGATCCAAGAAGGCGATCGCCGATTGCGGATGGTGTGCGAAGCCGCCGACGAATACAACGTGCATCCCATGTGGCGGGAAGTGCGGCTGGCGTTGCGGGGGATGCCCCCGGGGTCTACGAAGATCGGTGGCACCCCGATACCCCGTTTCGCACCCTCTGGATTGACAACGGTTTGGCCAGTCGGGTGAAAGTGCCGCCCCGCTCAACCCTGGTATTTGATTACGTCTGTGCCTTGCACGAGCGCCCCCGCATCGCCATTTTGCCCCTGGGCGATCGCTGTGCCGCCCGCATGTTGCTCTACAAAATGGAGTTTGACGGGCCGGCCTTCCCGTTCGACCTAACCCGCACCACCTTGCTTGCGGATGTGGCCGACATGATTGCCCAAGGGTTTTCGGACATGTGGAACCCGGCGTTTTTGCACTACAACCCCGACGAACACCGGATTTATCATCGCAAATGGACGGGGCTGTCGTTTGCCCACGAGGTCGAAGATACCGACCCGGACATGGCCCCGGTGTGGGAGCGGATGCGCAAACGCTACAGTGCCCGGGCCCAACGGTTTGCCTACGTCCTTGCCCATGCCGATGAGTTGCTGTTTGTGCGCACCGGCCGTGGCGATCGGGGCAGCGTCGAAGATTTGTTGACAAAGCTGCGGTGGCAGTGCGGCGAGAAGCCCTTGCGGCTGTTGTTGTTTTCGGAGCAGGACGGGAGCGAATTTGCCGGGTTGCCGGAGGTGATTCACCACAACTTGTATTTCAACCCCGATTGGATGTACGCCGATCTGGGTTATTGGCAACACTGCACCGACGTGTTGCAGGAAATTTTGACCAGTTTGGGCGTGTCCAGCCGCAACCTGTTTTGGTGTCCGCCGACTCCTCCCACCGCACCGGCTGTCTAAGTTCTGGGGAAAGGGAGCCAAAACACCTCTTTTTTATTATTTCCCACTCTCCGCAAAGGGGTTGGGGGCAAATGAGAAATCTCGACTGGGCAGCACTTGTCGCTAAACCCTCGTTGTCGAAGCCACATCCCCAGAGAGCTTGAGGGGCGATCGCCCCAGGGTTGAATTTGCATCCTCAAAGAGTCAGGGTTTATCCCCAGAGGGTTAAGGGCGATCGCCCCCAGGTTCAATCTTTATCCCCCAAGGGTCAAGTTTTATCCCCAGAGGGGTCAGGGCGATCGCGCCGAGGTTCAATCTTTATCCCTCAAGGGTCAGGGTTTATCCCCAAAGGGTTCAAGGCGATCGCCCCCGGGTTCACCTTTCATCCCCCGATACCCTGCGTTGGAATTGGGAACCACCGACGATTCACCGTTGCTAGATGGCGGTGGATTCCTATTTAATGGCAGCAGGGCACGCAACGATTCTTGCAAAGGCACTACCAGGGGAAAATTCCATGAAGCTGTTTACGGCGGTGATTGAAAAAGATACCGATACGAACCTCTATGTGGGCTATGTTCCCGGATTGGCGGGGGCGCATTCCCAAGCAGAAACCCTCGATGAGCTGCGCGAAAACCTGCAAGAGGTGATTGAGATGCTTTTGGATTTTGATTTATGGCGATAAAGGTACGCGACATATAGCTGTTTTGCATAGCGATGAGACAAGACAGGTCGGGTCGCAGGGGCGAAGCCCCGTATTGGTTCTATTAGACTTTCGTTGGGTAGGAAAAAACCGTGTCGATTTTAATTAAAATGACTATAAAACACAGCTTCATTTCTTGCTGCCGTCCACATTCGATGCATTGCATTGTGGGTCTAAGCTATTTGACGGCACTCTCTAGCCCATTTTGGCCCATTGTTGAAGCTGTTGGGTTTGCCGTTGCAGGCTGATCGCCCAAACTCTGGTAAATCAAATCGCAC
>JAAUUG010000050.1 GCA_012031195.1 Oscillatoriales cyanobacterium SM2_1_8 | reverse complement strand
CCTGAATCTTTGTTGTGGGGATGAGGCGCCCGAGCGTTGGGCGTGAATTTGGGGGCAATCCGGGGGCGGTGGTGTTGTGCAGTTCGTTGTTGGCGGGGGCGACCACGGCCTTTTGCGGCCCCATTGCCTTTGTGGGGGTGGCGGTGCCCCATCTGGCGGCGGGCTTTTTGCAGACGGGCGATCGCCGACGGTTGGTGCCGGCGGTGGGGGTGCTGGGGGCGATTTTGGCCCTTGTGGCGGACACCCTGGCGCGATGGGGGCCCACGGTGTTGCCGTTGAATGCCACCACCGCTTTGTTGGGGGCGCCGGTGGTGTTTTGGTTGTTGTTGCGGTAGGTCATTTCCCCGAAAATATCCGCTACAATCGGCTCACTTTGCGGAGAGGGTCGCCATGGCCATTGTGCCCCTGCGGGCTTGGTACGTCCCCGAGTACGAACCGGTGGCGGTGTTGGAGCGGCGACCCCACGATCTCCGATTGGCCAAAAATAGCCTCCTCAAGTCGGCGTTGCGGGCTGACTTTTTGGACGAGAGCGCGGCGGTGCGGCAGAGCCTTTGGTTTGAGCGGTACCTCAGCGGCGAAACCGTAGAATTTTACATTGAGGGCAGCGGCAGTTATGTGGTTGCCAACCTGAACCTGATCAGCCACGAGATTTACTTCACCAAACAAGACAGCCTCGCCCATTTCGATCCGGTGATTCTGTTCAGCTATCAAAACCAGCGGCCGGCGGTGAGCAACACCCTGCGGGAACTCCTGGAAACCTCCCTGGTCGAACTGAACCAAGGGGCGCGGATTCCCCTCACCCTCGAACTGACCCACCGCAGCGACGATGCCCCCCTCAAACTCAAAAGCGCTTTGATGAACCGATTGCGGCGGTGTTTGTTGTTGGTGGCGGATGTCACCCCCCTGCTGGATTGGGACAGCGACCCGCCGTTGCCCTTGCCCAGTCCCATTGTGTGTGTGGAAATGGGGTATGCCCTGTGCGTGAAACGCAGCGAACAGATTGTGCCGGTGCAGGTGGGAACCGCCGCCGGGATGTTCCCATTTGATTTGCCGGTGCACGATCGCCTGGCCGACACAGCCGAAAATTTGACCCGACGGCTGCCGGAGTGTTGCGGGAGCGGTTGGCCCGGTTCCACATTGTGAAGTGATTGGGGCGAATATGGCGGCGCTGGACGATCGACCCACGCAAGAAATTTTGCTGACGGTGGTGGGCGATGGCGCCGGCCAGCCGGCGCCATCGGTGACGATCGTGGTGGATGGTGCTCTGTTGGCCCCCACCCCTCCCCTGGCCGGGTTGCAGCGACGGGGCTGGCTGGCCCACCGTTGGGAAGGGGGCACCCTCGAAGAATACCTCGATCCGACGGTGTGGGCCGAATTGCAGTCCTTGGGCGCCACCGCCAAGGCGATCGCTGCGGCCATGGCTCCTTGGCAGACTGTATCCCTGGTGGCATGGGACGGCGAATCTCAATTTGCCACCGCGGGGGAGTCCGTAACGGTGGCGGGGGGGCCCTACCTGCAAAAAGTGCAGACCTGGGGTCAGACCTTGGCCCCCGGGGCGATCGTGGTGGTGGTGTTGCACCGGGCGCCGTCCGATTTGCCGTTGGTGTTGTCGCCACCGCCGCCCCGTTTCCGTTGGGGTCGCCGGCCGCCGACTTGGCTGTTGCTAAGCCCCGATCGGGATTTGGGCGATCGGCTCCGGGCCGTTGGCTGGCACACGTTTACCGAGGGGCAAGCCCTCCAACAACACTTGGAGGAATGCCTCACCCCGACGGGGATGCCCGTCCAAATTTACGATGCACGCGGGCACGAAGTTGGGCGGTGGGATGGGGGGATGCCGGCCCGCTGTCGGTTTGCGTTGCCGGTGGCCAGCCCTTGGTTTGAATTGGTGTGGCGCCCCCATCGTCCCTGGGGTCTGTGGTTGGGGCTCCCGCTGGCGCGATCGCGGCTGGCTGGTGGGTCGCGGGACGGTACCGCCGCCGCCCGGTTCCCATGGTGGTGCCGGCCCCCCAACCGTTTGCCCGGGCCAATTTGACGGTGTATTTCCCCCACGACAGCACCCTGTTGACCCCGTTGCAACGGCAGCGGCTACGGGACTTTTGGCAAACCCACAGCCAAAAAGCGGGCTCCCTTCAGATCATGGGTCATGCCGACGATACTGGCAACGCTACGCACAACGACAGCCTGGCCGAACAGCGGGCTTGGGCCGTGGTGGCGTGGCTGCGGCCCAACCTAAGCGATCGCCACCGTTTGCAAATTGGTGGCCAAGGCGATCGCCAACCCGTGCATGCCGATCCGGCTTTCAACCGCCGGGTGGAACTCACCTTTGTCGAACGGCTTGAACCCAAAGCTGGCAATTGATGGGGCCATCGTATAAGATAAAAAACCTGACCAAAATTAAGGAGCCCACCATGAGCCGCCGTTGTCAATTGACCGGGAAAAAAGCCAACAACGCCGTCAGCATTTCGTTTTCGCACAAACGCAACAAACGGTTGCAACACGTAAACTTGCAGGAACGGCGGTTGTGGTGGGAACAAGGCAAGCGGTTTGTGACCCTCAAAATTTCCACCAAAGCCCTGAAAACCCTGCAAAAGAAAGGTCTGGATACCTTTGCCCGGGAAGCTGGCCTCGACCTCAACCGGTTCTAGTTTGAGGTGAACATTGGCATTTTGGGGCTGGGGCTGATCGGCGGCTCCCTCGGTTACGACTTGGTAAACCGCAATCACTACGTGTGGGGTACCAGCCGCAACCCCGATACCTGTCGTCAAGCCGTGGATCGGGGCGCAGCTTGCGTGGCCCATCCCGATTGGCAAGCCATCCCCGGCAGCGATCGCGCCGATGTGGTGGTGCTGTGCGGCCCGATCGCGACGATCTTGCCCACTTTGCAAGCGATCGCCCCCTGCCTCTCGCCGGATACGGTGGTTACCGATGTGGCTTCGGTGAAAAGCTGCCTGTGCCAAGAAGCCGCCGCCCTCCATCCTCGGTTTGTGGGGGGCCATCCCATGGCAGGGGGGAGCGGCCAGGGTTTGGCGGCCGCAGTGCCCGATTTGTTTCGCGATCGCCCCTGGGTGTTGACGCCGCTGCCCTCGGCGGATCGCGCAGCCGTGACCCTCCTGCAAACCCTGTGGGAATCCTTGGGGGCCAAAGTCTGGGAGTTGGCGCCCGCAGCACACGATCGCGCCGTTGCCCGCATCAGCCATGGGCCGGTGTTTGTCAGCGCCAGCGCCTTGGTGCCGCCCCACGGCCACGAAACCCAACTGGCCAGTTCCGGTTTTTTTGATACCACCCGCATCGGCGGCGGCAACCCCCAACTGGGAAGGTTGATGGCCCAATACAATCGAGAAGCCGTGTTGGTCACCCTCCAGGAAAATGCCGCCCGTTTGGCCTGGGCGATCGCCGCGATCGAACAGGAACGCTGGGACGATCTCGAAGCCTGGTTGCAGGAAGCCGCCCGCCTGCGGCAAACCTACTTTCCCACTTAAGCTGTAAACAGCTTGATTAGGACGGGGTGCAGAGGTGAAACCCCTGACTGGGGGTGCAGCCCCCAAACCCTCTTTTCTTTCGATGTCCGAAATCACCCGAATATATAGCTGTTTTGCATAGCGATGAGACAAGACAGGTCGGGTAGCAGGGGCGAAGCCCCCGACAATGGTTCTATTGGACTTTCGTTGAGCAAGAAAAAGCTGTATCAATTTTAATTAAAACGAATATATAGTCAATTTAATTAAAAGTGGCACGAACACGATTGTTTTGATTGCCTTTACTCCCCTCTCCCTCCCTGGGAGAGGGATTGGGGGTGAGGGCGAGACTGTCCCAAACACATCTAAAATGACTATAGCTATAAAACATGGCCACCAAAACCCGCAATTGGATTCCGTTTTTGGATGCCCTGGCCATCGGGCTGTGGGGGGCAACCCTCTGGAAACTGTGGCTCACCCAGAAATTTCCTGTTGCTCCATCCCAATTACATCCCCTTGGTGGTGGTAGCCGGGCCGATTTTGATGGGGATGGGGGGTTGGCAATTTTACCAACACTGGCGGAAACCGCCCCTGCGCACCGGCCATCAAAACGCTTTGGCCCCCGGCTGGAGCAGTATCCTGTTGTTGGGGTCGGCCGTCCTCGGTTTGATCGTTACCCCTCGACCCTTTGCCAGCCAAATCGCCCTCGATCGCGGGGTGGCCGATTTTTCCACCCTCCGGCCCTCCGCCTTTCGGGCCAACGCGCGCCCCGAAGACCGGACGTTGTTGGACTGGGTGCGCACCCTGGATGTCTATCCCGAACCGGAAGCCTACAACGGTCAGAAAGCTCGCGTCGAAGGGTTTGTGGTGCGATCGCCCGATTTGCCACCGGGTTACTTCCGGTTGGTGCGGTTTGTGATCACCTGTTGCGCCGCCGATGTTTACCCCGTCAGCTTGCCCGTCCGCTACACCGGCCCCAGCGCCGAATATCCCAACGATCGCTGGTTGCGGGTGGAAGGCACCGCCACCGTCACCGAAATTCAGGGCAAACGGCAACTGGCGATCGCCGCCCAGACCCTGGCCCCCATTCCCCAACCCCGCAACCCCTACGAAACCTAGTCCAAACCTAACTCGCCAACGCTTGGGGCACCACCCGCCACAACTCATCCAGCCGTGCCGCCGGCACAATCAAATGCAGCGTATCCCCCGGCGTGACCAAAGCCCGCAGCAAGTCCCAGCCGTGGAGGGTTTTCCCCCCCGGTTTTTCCAGGTAGAGGGGGACAAAATCCACCAACATCGCCACATCCTGCACCGCCTGCCCGCAAAATACATGATCCGGCGGCATCGACATCGAAAGCGCCACCCACAAATTGTGGCCGATGGTGCCGTTGCCTAGCACCCGCCCCCCCAAAGCCGCCGCCGCAAACGACGGCGCCACCAAATCCGTCGGGCTCAGCACGTTCTGAAATCCAAACACCTGTTCGGCTTTTTGGGCAAAGCGGCTGTCTTCGTACCGCAACACCGTCCGCACCTCCGGGGCCACCCCCTTCGCCGTCAAGGCAATTTCCAAGTTGGCCATATCGTCGTTGGTCACCGCCAAAATGCCCGCCGCCCCCGTTAAATTGACCGCCTGCAACACCCGGGCCGAACTGGCATCCCCCACCGTCACCGGCACCCCCAGCGTGCGGGCCTCCCCCAAAAAGCGGCAATTGGCATCCTGCTCGATCGCCACCACCTCGCAACCAAACTCCCGCAACCGGGCCGCCACCTCCACCCCCAAATTGCCCAACCCGCAGATCACGTAGTGGTTTTCCGTCGGAATCCGGGTGGCATCCAAAAACTGCCGCAACCGCGTGCCCAAAATAAAATCCGTCAACAGGGCATACCAAATGCCGATGATCGCCGTGCCCACCACCATGGTCACCGCCGTAAACACCTTGATCGCCGCCGGGGCATTTTCGACCACCTTCTCGTTGCCACCGGCCCCCGTGACCATCCCCACCGCAAAATACAGGGCATCCACCGCCGACACGTTTTTCTGCAACGTCGTGTAGAGGGCGGTCGCCAGGGCGATCGTGCCCAGCAGCACCAGCGCCACCACCGACATCGAGCGGCCATAAATCCGAAACTGGCCCACGCTCGTAAACACGTTGCGCAGCCGTTGCCGCCAAGACAACCGCGACTCCGCCCGCTCCGGCCGCGTCCCCACCAAGAGGCGATCGCCCACCTGCAACCGGTGGCCGTGCACCACCGCCGACACCAAATCCAACGGGTTGTCCAACGGATGGTCGGAAGTGGGGGGAATGCCCTCCTCCTCAAAGGAAAACGGTCGCGCCGGCAGGTAGTAAATCAACATGCGGTGGCGATCTTCCCACAGCTCCGCCAAGGGCAAATCCCGCCAGGGGTGATACTCCGTAATCGTCTCTTCGCGAATTGGCCACGTCCGCTCAAACAACTTGAGCTGCCCGATCGCCTCGGAACCCAAAGCCGTAAACCCAAACACCGGCCCCGCCAACGAAGCCACGCTCAACGACACATGGTTGGGCAACGTCAAATCCAGCCGTTCCCCCAACCGGGTGTTGGCCAAACGGTTGACAATGCGGATGTAGGGATGGATGGCCCGGGCCTGCAACAAAATTTCCAGGTTCAGGCGATCGTCCGCCCCCGACAACACCAGAGTGTGGGCATCGCGAATGCCCGCCCGCAGCAACGTCGGCGCCGAACGGGGATCCCCCACAACGATTTCGCTGTCCAGACCAAAAACCGCGCTGTCGTGCACCCCCACCACATCGGCCCCCTGCTGCTTCAGCAGAGCCAAAATTTTGCTGCCGATGCGATCCAACCCACAGACCACAATCCGCGCTTTCATGGTGTTGGCATCGATAAAACCCAGACGTAGTCTAGCTCAATCCGCCCCCTGCCACCATCGCCGCCAACCGAGGGTCCCCCCCACGGCGATCGCCAGCAATACCATCGCCGCCGCCGCCCCGTAGCCAAAATCAAACAACCCAAAGGCCTGCTCGTAGGTGTAATACACCAGCAAATTGGTGCTGTTGAGGGGCCCGCCCCCCGTCAATACATACACCTGCTCAAAGCTGCGCAGGGTGAAAATGACCGTAGAAACCGTCGCAAACGCGGTTGTGGGTCGCAACCCTGGCCACGTCACCCAGCGAAATTGCTGCCAGGGGCCCGCCCCATCCAGGGATGCCGCCTCGTAGCGGGAAGCCGGAATCGCTTGCAACCCCGCCAAAAACACCACCAAATTAAACCCCAACTGTTGCCACACGCTGACCACCACCAACACCGCCATCGCCGTGCCCGGTTGTCCCAGCCAAGCCACCTGCCACCCCAACCCCCGGTTGATGATCCCGTCCGGTTGCACCAACCAGCGCCACCCCAACCCCGCCGCCACCACCGACACCACCGAAGGCAAAAAGTACAGCGATCGCAGCAGTCCCCGCCCCCGCAACGGCCGATCCAGGGCGATCGCCAACGCCAACGCCAACGCCAAACCCGGCCCCACCGTAAACACCGTAAACACCGCCGTGTTGGTCGCCACCTGCCAAAAATCGGGATTGGTAAGCAACCGCCCGTAATGGGCCCAACCCACCCACCGCACCCCCGCCATCGTCAAATGGCCGTCGGTTAGGCTCAAATACAACAAATAGAGCACCGGCAACCCCACAAACACCGCCAGCCCCCCAAACGCCGGCAGCAACATCCCAATCGCTACACCCATCCCGTTCAATCCTTAAGAAAATCTGCAAACTTGTGCGCACTCCGGTCCCCACCCCCCGGCGGATTCCCGTACCGCCCCGCCAGCCCCCATAACCTGCTGCTACCATAGGCGAACAGGGAATTTTCTCCCCTATAGCCAAAACATTAAGTTGTGTTAAGCTACGATAGACCAAGCTAGCCATCCGGTTATCCACCCCAGGTTCTTGGCTTTGCCATCCAGTTTCTTCATCCAGATTTAGTCTGAATCTAGTCTGATCGGGTCTAGGTTTGGTTGAGGGACAGGGTCGAAGCGCGGACAGGGGCAGGTAGGGCGGTAGGGCAGCCATAACAACATTGGCCTAGGCATGGCCCTTAGGGTACATCTCCAGGTTGTTTAGCGTCTGTACATAAATTCGAGGAAAAATACATGACCATTGCCATCGGTAGATCGCAACCGGTCGAGCGGGGTTGGTTCGACGTACTCGACGACTGGCTCAAGCGAGATCGTTTTGTATTCGTGGGTTGGAGCGGCCTGTTGCTGTTCCCCACCGCTTTCATGGCCCTTGGCGGCTGGTTCACGGGCATCACCTTCGTCTCTTCCTGGTACACCCACGGTTTGGCCTCCAGCTTCTTGGAAGGGGCCAACTTTTTGACCACAGCGGTATCGACGCCCGCCTTGAGCATGGGGCACTCCCTGTTGCTGTTGTGGGGCCCCGAAGCGCAAGGGGACTTCACCCGGTGGTGCCAAATCGGCGGCTTGTGGGCGTTTGTGGCGTTGCACGGGGCCTTCGGTTTGATTGGCTTCATGCTGCGGCAGTTTGAAATTTCGCGATTGGTGGGGATCCGTCCCTACAACGCGATCGCCTTCTCGGGCCCGATTGCGGTGTTCGTATCGGTGTTCTTGCTGTACCCCTTGGGTCAAGCCGGGTGGTTTTTCGCCCCCAGCTTTGGCGTAGCCGGCATTTTCCGGTTCATCCTGTTCTTCCAAGGGTTCCACAACTGGACGCTGAACCCCTTCCACATGATGGGCGTAGCCGGCATTTTGGGTGGGGCGTTGTTGTGCGCCATCCACGGTGCCACCGTTGAGAACACCTTGTATCAAGACGGCGAAGGCTCCAACACCTTCACCGCCTTCAACCCGACCCAATCGGAAGAAACCTACTCGATGGTGACGGCCAACCGGTTCTGGAGCCAAATCTTCGGGATTGCCTTCTCGAACAAGCGGTGGTTGCACTTCTTTATGTTGTTTGTGCCGGTGACCGGTCTGTGGATGAGCAGCATCGGCGTGGTGGGCTTGGCGTTGAACCTGCGGGCCTACGACTTCGTGTCGCAGGAAATCCGGGCAGCGGAAGACCCAGAATTTGAAACCTTCTACACCAAAAACTTGCTTTTGAACGAAGGGATTCGGGCTTGGATGGCGCCTCAAGACCAGCCGGCCGAGAAGTTCATCTTCCCTGAAGAAGTTCTGCCTCGCGGCAACGCGCTGTAATTGCCTGGGAGCCTAGCATCGTTGGGGTGGCTTTCCGGTGGGTGTTTCACCCTTTGGAGGGCCACTTTTGGCAGAATCGGCCCACGGTGCATCCCCCTAGGAAGAACAAGGTCGGAAGGGCCAAAGTTCTTCCCGTAAAATGGACATTGAAAGAAAAACGATAGGAGTGCACGGTTCGTGACTACGACACTCAACTTCAATACGCTGGGGGTCGGCGGTCGTACCCAAGACAGCACCGGGTTTGCCTGGTGGTCGGGGAACGCTCGTTTGATCAACCTTTCCGGGAAGTTGTTGGGCGCCCATGTGGCCCACGCGGGTTTGATTGTGTTTTGGGCAGGGGCGATGTGCCTGTTTGAGGTATCGCACTTTGTTCCGGAAAAGCCGATGTACGAACAAGGCTTGATTTTGCTGCCCCACTTGGCTTCCCAGGGCTGGGGCATTGGTGCGGGCGGTGAGGTGGTGGACACCTTCCCTTATTTTGTGGTGGGGGTGCTGCACCTGATTTCGTCGGCGGTGTTGGGCTTGGGCGGTTTGTACCATGCCTTGCGCGGCCCGGAAATTTTGGAGAATTACTCTTCGTTCTTTGGTTACGACTGGAAAGACAAGAACCAAATGACCAACATCATCGGGTACCACCTGATTTTGCTGGGCTTGGGGGCTTTCCTGCTGGTGATCAAAGCGATGTTTGTCGGCGGTTTGTACGATCCCTGGGCGCCGGGGGGCGGTGACGTGCGGGTGATTACCAACCCCACGATCGACCCAACGGTGATTTTTGGTTACATCTTGGATTCGCCCTTTGGCGGGGCCGGCAACCTAATTTCCGTGGACAACCTGGAAGATGTGGTGGGCGGTCACATCTGGATCGGCTTTACCTGCATTGCCGGTGGGATTTGGCACATTGCCACCAAGCCTTTTGGCTGGGCACGGCGCGCCTTTGTGTGGTCTGGGGAAGCCTACCTGTCCTACAGTTTGGGCGCCCTCACCCTGATGGCGTTCATTGCCACCTGCTACGTGTGGTTCAACAACACGGTGTACCCGAGCGAATTCTACGGCCCGACCAGCGGCGAAGCTTCGCAAGCGCAAGCCTTCACGTTCGTGGTGCGGGACCAAAAGTTGGGGGCCAACGTCAGCACCTCCCAGGGGCCGACCGGTTTGGGCAAATACCTGATGCGATCGCGTCGGGTGAGGTCATTTTCGGTGGGGAAACGATGCGGTTCTGGGACGTACGTGCGCCTTGGATCGAGCCACTGCGGGGGCCCAACGGTTTGGACATCGACAAGATCAAAAACGACATTCAGCCCTGGCAAGTTCGGCGGGCGGCGGAATACATGACCCATGCGCCTTTGGGTTCGATCAACTCGGTGGGCGGTGTGATCACGGAAATCAACGCCGTGAACTACGTATCGCCGCGGTCTTGGTTGGCAGCTTCGCACTTTATCTTGTCTTTCTTCTTCTTGGTGGGTCACCTGTGGCACGCGGGTCGCGCCCGGGCGGCGGTAGCCGGTTTTGAGAAGGGGATCAAGCGGGAGAAAGAGCCGGTTTTGGTGATGCCCGACCTCGACTAACCTAACTCTTCTGGTGTTTGTTGCCAGAGACCCCGGCAAGCCGGGGTTTTTGTTTGGTTAGCGAAAGGGGGGGGAGTAGAACAACCCTCCCTGTTGCCACAGGCGGTTGACGGTGCGGGGCCACCCCAGGGGTTCAAGGTGGCGACGGTACAACTCTTGGTAATTCCCCACGGCCTGCACGGCTTGCACCGCCCAATCGGGGCCCAGACCTAGGGCAATGCCCAAGGCCCCTTCGGTACCCACAAACTGGGCGATTTCGGAACGGGCGGCGGGGGTGCGGATGTTGGCGGCCGTCAAGCCCAATTCTTCGGCCCGGAGCAGGGCATAGAAAATCCAGCTCACGGCATCCCGCCACCGGCTGTCGTCGGCCACCACCGCCGCGGTGTAGGGTTCCAAGCTCCACAATTCGGGCAACAAGACGTGCTGGGCGGGGTCGGGGAAGCGACGGCGCCAGGCCAACAATTGGCTTTGATCGGCGGCGATCGCCCGGCAATCTCCCCGCTGGTAACGGGCCGGAGGCGTGGGATCGGTTTCCAGGACAACGGTTAGGTTGCGATCGGCCAGGGCTTGTTGCAGGCGGGGGCCATCGACGCTGGCATCGACACAGAGGTTTTGACCGTTTAACGCGGCCAACGTAGGACGGGGGGCGGGGGACAAAGGCGCCCGTGCCATCAAACCAAGGCCGTTGAGCCAGAAGGGGGGGACAAAATCGATGGCATTTTCGGCATCGCGGCTGAGGGTAGGGGCCAACGGATGCAGCAACACATCCACGTCACCGGTTTGGAGGGCGGTAAAACGGCGATCGGCCGTGACATTCCGGATTTCATGGGGGGCCGCTTCCCCAAACAAGGCCGCGGCGATCGCCCGACACAGATCGACTGTAAAGCCCGACCAAGTGCCGTCGGCATTTTGGGTGGCAAATCCGGGCATGGGGGCCACCCCACACCACAGCACCCCCCGTTGTTGCACCCGATCCAAAACGCTGTAGCGTGCGGGGGGAGGGGCACTGGCCGGCAACGTGGGCGGCAGTTCGGCCGCCGGTGGGGTACACCCCCCCAGCAAAACCAAAAACAGCACCGGCCAGCAACACGTACGCATCATGGGTTCCCACATAGCTCGGGGTTACGTTAGGTTGGGCCGCGAGGCCAGCCAGAGCCAGACCGGCTATAGCTGCAAACAACTTGGTTAGGAAGGGGTGCAGGGGTGAATCCCCTGGCTGGGGGCGTAGCCCCCCAAACCCCCTTTTCTTTCGTTGTCCGAACCTACCCGAATATAGCTATAGCTATACAACCTCTGAAAAATCCGGCAAAAACCGGCAAAAAATAGAGGGAGGTTTCCCCCCCCCTCGACATCATCCAAAACGCTCCACCAACCCGACGGCTTGGAACTAAGCGGTCACCAACTGACGGGTTTTGGGCCCGGGAAATTCGCCTTTGGCATACTTGGCAGCATAGGCTTCCAAGCTCATCTGCTTGATCTTGCTGGCGTTGCCGGCGGTACCAAATTGCTGATAGCGATCGGCGCACACCTTTTGCATGTACTTGATCGACGGCTTCAGGAAATGGCGGGGATCAAACTCTTTCGGATCCGCGGCCAGGGCTTCCCTTACCGCCGCCGTGATCGCCAACCGGTTGTCGGTGTCGATGTTCACCTTGCGCACCCCGTTTTGGATGCCCTTTTGGATTTCTTCCACCGGCACGCCGTAGGTTTCGGGAATGGCACCGCCAAACTTGTTGATGATTTCCAACAAATCTTCGGGCACCGACGAAGAACCGTGCATCACCAAATGGGTGTTGGGCAACCGCCGGTGGATTTCCGCAATCCGATCCATCGCCAAAATTTCGCCGGTGGGCTTGCGGGTAAACTTGTAGGCGCCGTGGCTGGTGCCGATCGCCACCGCCAGGGCATCCACGCCGGTTTGCTCCACAAAGTCTACGGCTTGATCGGGATCGGTCAACAGTTGGTCGTGGGACAACACCCCTTCCGCACCGTGGCCGTCTTCTTTGTCGCCCATGCCGGTTTCCAGGGAACCCAAGCAACCCAATTCCCCTTCCACGCTGGCCCCGATGGCATGGGCCACTTCCACCACCGTCCGGGTGACATGCACGTTGTATTCGTAGCTAGAAGGGGTCTTGGCATCGGCTTCCAACGAGCCGTCCATCATCACACTGGTAAACCCGTTGCGAATGGCCGAATAGCAGGTGGCCGGTTCGTTGCCGTGATCTTGGTGCATGGCGATGGGGATGTGGGGATAGGTTTCCACGGCTGCCAAGATCAAATGACGCAAAAAGTTCTCGCCGGCGTATTTGCGCGCCCCCCGGGACGCTTGCAGGATCACCGGGCTATCGGTCTCATGGGCAGCTTGCATGATCGCTTGGATCTGCTCCATGTTGTTGACGTTGAACGCTGGAATGCCGTAGTTGTGCTCGGCGGCGTGATCCAGCATGAGCCGCATTGGTACCAATGCCATAGTTCGCTCCGGGAGTTTCCGAAAGGTTACAAGTACATTAAATCATTTGGAAGGTTTTCCGCACACAATTCCGAGCATTGCTCTAAATTCCCATCCCCCTGTCAATGTGAGTTCGACCACAAAAAAGCCTGCTCTTGGTTTTGGGTTTCCCTTCACCCTCCTTCGGCAAGCTTTGACTTCGCTCAGCCCGCCCCCAGGAACCGGGGAGAGGGCTCTCTGGTTCCCCTTTGCCGAGCAGGGGTTAGGACTAAAGGAACCTAAAAAATCTTGACTGGACAGCGCTTCCAATCAACAAAGCGGCTGCCCCCCATGGAAGCAACCGCCTCGGAATTTGTAGAAAGTTCGTGGGATGGAGCCGACGGGCGATCGAATCCATCCCCCCCGCCAATTAGGCGGCAGCGGCAAAGTTTTGGGCCACAAACTCCCAGTTGATCAACTTCTCGACAAAGTTGGCCATAAAGTTGGGCCGGCTGTTCTGGAAGTCGAGGTAGTAGGCGTTGTTCCCACACGTCCATGGTCAGCAGGGGCACTTGGCCGGCCACGGTGAGGGGATTTTCGGCGTTGGGGGTCTTGGTCACCTTC